>NZ_JBITXP010000005.1:0-67693 GCF_044544765.1 Streptomyces sp. NPDC053513 | reverse complement strand
CGCCCCCCGCCCCCCGGTCTCGGCCGCCCCCCCGCCCGCCCCCCCCAGCGAGAGCCCCGCGCGCGCCGCCCCCCCCCGCGCGGGGCGGGGGGGGGGGGGGCCCCCGGCGGGGGGGCGGGGCCACCCCTCAGCGTACGGGCCGTCAGGCCGTGCAGTACTGCGCCTGCTTGCCGATCGAGCGGTACATGCAGTCCGCGTTCTCCAGGAGCTGGAGGACCGCGTCGCGGTTGCGGCTCGTCTCTCGTTCGATGACCTCGTCGGGCGGGTAGAAGCCGCCTCCGCCGCTCGACGGGTACATCTCGAAGGTGTACGCGAAGATCTTGTGCGCGCCCCACAGGTAGTCGTCGATCGAGCCGTCCGTGATGTACAGGTCGCTGGACTGCTCGGGCGTGTAGCCGTTGCTCGCGGCCATCTTGCCGCCGACGGTCGCGAAGGCGTCGCGGTCGTCCTGCGTCATGCCGGTCGTGGTGTTGGCCGTGGTCCAGCCGAAGGGCCAGAGGACCAGCTCGCTGTACGTGTGGAAGTCGATGGCCGCCGTGATCTGCTGCTTGCCGCCGACCACCCGGGAGCGGACGAAGTCGGCCACGACCTTCACCTCGGGAGCGGACTCGGGGGCCGCGCCCCGGTAGGTCTCGGAGCTCTTGGTGCCGGAGGAGCCGCCGCAGCAGCCCCACTTGTAGTCCCAGTTCCGGTTGAGGTCCGTGCCGATGTAGGAGGAGTTGGCGTTGGGCTGGCGGTTCTTGCGCCAGCTGCGGTACGAGCCGCTCGCGATGTCGTACTCGCCGCCGTCCGGGTTGAGGTCCGGGACGATCCAGATCTCGCGGCTGTTCACCATGTTCGTGATGCGGGAGTCCGTGCCGTAGCCCGCGCCGAGTTCGCGCAGCAGGTAGAGCGCCATCTCGACGGTGAGGTGCTCGCGGGCGTGCTGGTGGTGGGTGAAGAGGACCTCGGGCTCGGCCTCGTCCGTGCCGACGTTGTCGCTGACCTTGATGGCGACGATGTCACGGCCCTGGTACGTCTTGCCGATGACCCGCTTGCTCATGATGGACGGGTAGGCGGCGAGGCGCTGGTCGATCTCCGCGTTCATCTCCGCGTAGTTGTGGTACTTCGCGTCGGCGGAGGGGAAGTCGAGCGGGCCGGCCGTCTTGTCGGCCTCGGTCCGGCGGTCCGGAGGCCCGGGCAGGGCGACCGGCTCGTAGCCGAGGGCCCTGAGCCGGGCCAGTTGTTCGGTGTTGGCGCTGACGACGACCGAGCGGGCGTCGACCTCGTCGATCGAGACGCCGGTGGCGGCCAGCGCGGTGCGGGCGGCGACGGTGGACGGTCCGGCGATCTCGTACTGCCGGATCACCTCCTCCGCGCCGGAGGCGATGCGGGCGGCGGTCGGCGCCGGGTCGGCCCCGGCGGGTGTGCTGAGCGCGGAGAGGGGCGCCGCGAGGGCGAACGCCACGAGGGCCGCGAGGGTGGCGGACCTTCTGCCGCGAAGGGGACGTCGCATGCTGTCTCCTGGGTGGGGAGTGTGGGGGAGTGCGACCGAGCCGTGCGGGTGTCCGGGCGCAGGGCGGCCCGGACGAGTACGTGTCCGGGCACATGGTCCGGCTATGTCATGAACGGGTCAAGGTGGGGAGTTCGGCCATACTGTCCCGCGTGGGGACCCTCATCGGCAGATACGTCATCGAGCACAAGCTAGGCGAAGGCGGCATGGGCACCGTCTACCTGGCCCGATCGCGCGGCGGGCGCGCCGTCGCCGTCAAGGTCGCGCGGCCGGAACTCGCCTCCGACCCGTCCTTCCGCGCCCGCTTCCGCGCCGAGGTCGCCGCGGCCCGGCAGGTCGGCGGATTCCACACCGCGCAGGTCGTCGACGCCGACCCCGAGGCGGAGGCCCCCTGGCTCGCCACCGCCTACATCCCGGGCCCCACCCTCTCCGGACTCCTCACTGCCGAAGGCCCCATGGACGAGCGGCGGCTCCGCTCCCTCGGCGCCGCGCTCGCCGAGGCCCTGGAGGCGATCCACGCCTGCGGGCTCGTCCACCGCGACCTCAAGCCCGGCAACATCGTCATGGCCGCCGACGGGCCGCGCGTCCTCGACTTCGGGATCGCCCGCGCCCTGGAGTCCACCCGGCTCACCGCCACCGGCAACGCCTTCGGCACCCCCGGCTACCTCGCCCCCGAACAGGCCCTCGGCGAGGAGGTGACCGGCGCCGCCGACGTCTTCGCGCTGGGCGCCGTCCTCGTCGCCGCGGCCGGCGGGCGGCCCTTCGGCGAGGGGACGCCGATGGGGCTCATGTACCGGTCGGTGCACGAGGCCCCCGACCTCGGCGCCGTACCGGAGGCGCTGCGGCCGCTGGTGGGACGCTGCCTCGCCAAGGACCCCGCCGAACGGCCCACGCCGGACGCCATCATGGACGAGCTGATGGGGAGTCGGGACGGGGCCGGGGGCGAGGGCGGAGCCGGAGCGGGAGCCGGGGGCGATTCTGGGGCTGGGGCTGGAGCTGGAGCTGGGGCCGGGGTCGGGGCGTTCGGGCCGCCCATAGCGCCCGTGGTGCCGTCCGTGGTCCCGGACCCCCGGGTGGCCGCGTCGACGCCCGCCGACGCGGTGCCGGTGGTCGCGCCCCGGGGGCCGGCCGACGCCGTGCCCGCGCCCTTCGCCCCGGTACCGCACCCCGTTCCCGCCCCCGCCCCCGTACCGCATCCCGCCTACCACCACCTTCCGCCGCCGCCCCTCGTGCCGCCGCCGCCCGCGCCGGGATTCGCCGCCGCCGACCGGAACTCCGGGATCGCCGTCGACGGGACCGGGGTGTCCCTGCACTTCTTCGGCGAGGAGGCCGACTTCCTCTGGAGCGAGATCGGCGCCGTACGGTACGAGCGCATCCGGCGCGGCCGGGTGCTGCGCGTCGCCGTCACGCTCTACGACGGCGCGGTCTACGACTGCGAGGTCGACGGCCGCCGCGCCGCCCGGGTCGACGACTGGATCCGGCTGCTCGACCCGGTGCTGCGCCACTACCTGCCCGCGTGAGACGTCCGTGTGAGACATCCGTGTGAGACGTCCGTGTGAGACACCCACATGAGACGACGGCGTGAGACGCCCGCGTGAGACGACGGCGCGGCGCCACCGGGGGAGCGGTGGCGCCGCGCCGTCGCCTCGGGGCCGCTACGGCAGGTTGTGCACGTGCGGGCCCACCGCGTTCGACCAGGCGTTTCCGGCCGTCGCGTCCCAGTTGGTCGACCAGGTCATGGCGCCGCGCAGCGACGGCCAGGTCTGGGCGGGCTTGAAGGTGCCGCAGCCGGTGCCCCTGGTCAGGCAGTCGAGCGCGTTCTTCACGACCTGCGGGTCGACGTACCCGCTGCCCGCGCCCCGCGTGGAGGCGGGGACGCCCAGGCCGACCTGGGACGGGGCGAGGCCGCCCTGGAGCTGGATGCAGGCGAGGGCGGTGAGGAAGTCCACCGAGCCCTGGCTGTAGACCTTGCCGTCGCAGCCGAGCATCGAACCGCTGTTGTAGTACTGCGTGTTGACCACCGTGAGGATGTCCTTCACGGCGAGCGCGGTCTTGAAGTACTCCGAGCCGGTGTTCTGCATGTCGATGGTCTGCGGGGCCATCGTCAGGACCATGGAGGAGCCCGCCTTGGCGGAGAGCTGGCGCAGCGCCTTGGTGAGGTACGTGGCGTTGACGCCGTGCTCCAGGTCGATGTCGATCCCGTTGAAGCCGTACTCCTGCATCAGGGCGTACGCGCTGTCGGCGAAGGCGGTCGCGGTGGCGTCACTGTTGATGGTGACGTTGCCCTTCTCGCCGCCGACGGAGAGGATCACGGACTTGCCGGCCGCCTTCTTGGCCGCGACGTCGGCCTTGAAGTCGGCGACCGAGGCGTAGCCGACGGCCGGGTCGAGGTTGAAGGTGATCTGGCCGGGCACGGCGGTGGAGTCCGCGAAGGAGACGGCGATGATGTCGTACGCCGCCTGGACGTCCCGCAGCTTCTGCTTCGCGGCGCCGTTGTCGAAGTTCTGCCAGTAGCCGGTGACGGCGTGCTTGGGGACGGCGGGGCCGGGGCCCGGGTCGGTGGGCTTGGCGGTGCGGATCGTCACGGCGGCGGACTTCGCGGACTCGCCGGCGGCGTTCGTCGCGGAGACCTGGAACTGGTACGCGGTGTCGGCGGTGAGCCCCGTGACGGTGGTGGACGTGCCGGTCACGGTCTGCGGGTTGCCGCCGTCGCGGTACACCTTGTAGCCCGTGGCGCCGGAGACCGCGCCCCAGCTCAGGGCGACCGAGCCGGTGGTGACCGTGCCGGCGGCGAGGCCCGCCGGGGTGGCGGGGGCGGTCGGGTCGGGGTCCTGGCCGCCGCCCCCGTCGGGCCCGAAGACGCTCACGTCGTCGACGAGGTAGGGGGAGGTGCCGTACCAGCCGTGGGTGTAGATCTCGACCGAGGTGGTGCTCGCCCCGGTGGTGAAGGTGGTGGTGAGCTGCTTCCAGGAGGGGCTGTCGGGCGTCCAGGTGGAGACGGTGCCGGTGCCGGTCCCGGTGTTGTTCGCGCCGAGGTAGGCGTAGCCGCCCTGGACCCAGGCGCTCAGCGTGTACGTCGAGTTGGGCTTCACGGCCACGGTCTGGACGCACTTGGCGTTGTCGAGGCCGGCCGGGGTGGCGCGCAGGGCGCCGGTGCCGGTGCGGACCGGCGAGGAGACGGCGGCGCCGCTCCCGGCGGAGCAGGACCAGTTCGCGAGGCCGTTCTCGAATCCGGCGTTCTTGGCGACGTTGACGTCCGCCGCCTGTGCGGTGCCGGCTCCGCCGACGAGGACGAGCCCGGAGCCGACGGCGAGCGCGAGGGCTCCGGAGAGCCGGCGCCGTCCGCGCGGGCGGGTGGTGGTGCGGTCCACGTGCATCCTCCGGTGGGGGAGTTGGGGATGTGGAGGTGCCGTACGTCGTCGTACGGAGGGGAGGTGCGGGTACGGGGGTACCGGCGGCGGCCACCGCTGTCGCACAAGTTGGTCCAGACCAATCGCCTTGTCAATACCCCGCGCGGCGAAGGGCGTTCGGCCGGAGCGGTGGAGACGGCACCAGGGCCCGAGGTCAGGGCGCAAATTAGTGGGGACAGCTTGGCGGATTGTGTGTTCACCACCCCGGGGGACGTGGATAAGGTGCAGAGACGGCGGCACCCTGCGGTGACGCCGCGAACGCGGTAAGTGATCCGCGGCCCCCGGGGCGCCGGAGGCCGGAGGGGACGGGGGGCCCGACGTGCCGACAGCGATCGCCGTCACCAGCGCCGACCTGGTGTTGCCGCCGACCGTCCCCGGGACCCCGCAGGCCGCCGTGCTCCCGCCCCCCGAGACCCGCTCGCTCGACGCCTCCCTCGCCGACATGCAGCAGCTCCTCGCCCGGTACGGACACGTGGTCGTCGTCTGTCCCACCGCCGCGCCCGCCGCCGTCGAGCACCGCCTGCGCGCCGTCCGCGCCCTCCTGGAGAGCGACCGGATCGCGCTGGTCAGGACCGATCTGCCGCCCCTCGGCGCGGCCGTCCTCGTCCGCCAGTTGCGGCAGCTCGCCGGCTACGACTTCAGTCCCGGAATCCTCGCCTCCGCCGCCCGGTTGCTCGCCCACTACATCTACGCGGGCGCCGTCCTCGGCTCCGTCTCCCGGCTCGACCACGTCCCCGTGAGCCTCGGCTCCCACCTCAAGGGCTGGCTGCCCGGCGCCCACTTCGCCGTCCTCGCCGGACCGACCCCGCAGATCGTCCGGCTCGGCTCGCGGTCCGGTTCCGCCTCCGGATCCCGTTCTGCTTCCGGTTCCGCCTCCGGTTCCCGTACCGCTTCCGGTTCCGCTTCCGGCGGGGAGTCCCTCGCCGGACCGGAGTTCGCCACCGAACTCCTCCTCGCCCGCGGCCAGCTCCAGACCGACTGGCCCACCACCACCCTCGTGCCCCGGTGGCGGATCCCGGGACCCGTGCACGAAGCGCCCCTGCCCGCCTCCTCGCCCGGCTGGTGGGGCACCGGCAAGCTCGTCGAGTTCGCCGCGTACCTGCCCGACCCGGCCGTCCTCCACCAACTCGTCTCCTCCGTGCGCCGCGAGATCTGCCACTGGTGCGGGATGGAACTCATCGGCGACCGCTGCGGCTTCTGCGCCGCCCCGCTGCCCCCGGCCGCCCCGCCACCACCCGACCCGGGGACCCGCGCCCTGGGGCCGGGGCCGCGGGAGGGCGGATACGCGCTCGGGCCCGGCGCGCGGACCGCCCGCCCCGCCCTGCCATGAGCGGCCCCACGCCTCCGACCGCTTCGACCGCCCCGACCGCTCCGACCGCTCCGACCGAGGAAGTACGGCCATGAACTCCCGCCAGCGCCGCGGCGTGATCCTGCTGCTGCTCTCCGTCCTGTGCGCCCTCGGCGCCTTCGCCGGCGTCCTCGCCGTCATCAGCGACGTGAACTCCAAGGTCGGCCCGGAGACCGCGGCGTACCGGCTCACGGGGGACGTGGAGCCCTACAAGCCCCTGAAGCCGAACCAGTTCGAGAAGATCTCCATGCCCAAGCGGTGGCTGTCCTCCACCGCCGTCACCGACCCCCGCCAGATCGAGGGCAAGATCGCCGTCACCCCGCTCAAGGCCGGCTCCCTGCTCCAGACCGACATGCTCGTCGAACGCCCCCAGCTCCGGCCGGGCGAGCAGGAGATCGCGATCATGATCGACGCCGCCACCGGCGTCGCCGGAAAGATCACCCCCAACGCCGGCGTCAACATCTACGCAACCTTCGCCGGCGAGAAGAAGGGCGACCCCGACCAGTCCCGGCTGATCGTCTCCGACGCCCGGGTCCTCGAAGTCGGCAAGCTCACCCGGGCCTCCGACAGCTCCGACCGCGGCGACCGGGCCACCTCCACCGTCCCCATCACCTTCGCGCTCTCCGTCCTCGACACCCAGCGCGTCGCGTACGCCGAGTCCTTCGCCGAGCGCATCCACCTCGCCCTCGTCGCCCCGTCCGATGCCGGCTCCCCGGGCGGTCCCCCGGTCGACAAGGGCGACCGCACCTACACGCTCGACAAGGACAAGTGAGGCCGGTATGACCACCAGGATCCTGCCTGCCGTCGGCGACCCCGAGGCGGCCCGGTCCGTCAGTACGCTGCTCAGCCAGCTCCCCGACGCCGAACCCGCCCAGCCGGTCGCCGACTCCACCCAGCTCGTCGACACCCTCGCGCGCCTCGCCGCCGCCTCCCTCGACGAACTTCCCGAGGTCGTCCTCGTCCACGAGCGGATCGGACCCGTCCCCGCGCTCGAACTCGTCCGCGAGGTCGCCCTCCGCTTCCCCGCCGTCGGCGTCGTCCTCATCACCGCCGACGCCGGCCCCGTCCTCCTCTCCGCCGCCATGGACTCCGGCGCCCGGGGCCTCGTCACCCTCCCCCTCGGCTACGAGGAACTCGCCAACCGCGTCCAGGCCGCCGCCCAGTGGTCCCTCGGCGTCCGCCGCCACCTCGGCGCCGGCGCCGAGCCGATCGCCGGTCCCGGCGGCACCGTCGTCACCGTCAGCGGCGCCAAGGGCGGCGTCGGCACCACCGTCACCGCCGTCCACCTCGCCCTCGCCGCCCGCGCCTCCGGACGCAGCGTCGCCCTCGTCGACATGGACCTCCAGAGCGGCGACATCGCCTCCTACCTCGACGTCCAGTTCCGGCGCTCCGTCGCCGACCTCGCGACCATCGCCGACATCTCGCCCCGCGTCCTCCAGGACGCCGTCTACGTCCACGAGACCGGCCTCTCCCTGCTCCTCGCCCCGGCGGAGGGCGAACGCGGCGAGGAGGTCACCGACTGCGCCGCCCGCCAGGTCGTCAGCGCCCTGCGCGGCCGGCACGAGGTCGTCGTCCTCGACTGCGGCTCCCGGCTCGACAGCGCCAACGCCGCCGCGATCGAGATGGCCGACACCGCACTCCTCGTCACCACCCCGGACGTGGTCGCGGTCCGGGCCGCCAAGCGGACCGTACGGATGTGGGAACGGCTCCAGGTCCGCAAGGCCGAGGAGACCACGACGGTGGTCAACCGCCACCACCGCTCCACCGAGATCCAGCCGCCCCTCGTCCAGAAGATCACCGGCACCCGGATCGCGGGCGTCGCCGTCCCCGCCCACTTCAAGGAACTCGCCGCCGTCGTCGACGCCGGCCGCCTCCACGAACTCGACGCCAAGTCGACCGTCAAGCAGGCGCTGTGGACCCTCGCGGGAGAGCTGGGCCTGGTCGGCGCGCCCGAAACCCCCGGCAGGGAGCCGGCCCGCGCGGGCGACCGGGGCTCGCTCGGACTGCGACGGCGCGGGGGAGGACGCTGAGGGATGGGTACGCACCGGGACGGGGACGGGGGGCAGGTGGCGGTGGAGTTCGTGGGCATGGTGCCGCTGATCCTGCTCACGCTGGCGCTGCTGTGGCAGGTCGTCCTGGTGGGTTACACGTACACGCTGGCGGGGAACGCGGCGGACGAGGCCGCGCGGGCGTGTGCGGTGGGGGACGACGGGCCCGCCGCCGCCCGCCGCCACATCGACGGGGCCTGGAGCGTCTCCGGCGGGGAGTGCGGTGCGCCGAGCGGCGGCATGATCCACGTCGAGGTCGAGGTCGAGGTGCCGGCCCTGGTCCCGGGCCTCGGGGGCCTCTTCCCGGTCACGGCCGAAGCGGGCGCGGTGTACGAGGAGGACCTGGACCCATGACGAAGCGGACCCGTACCCGCGACCGGGGCCAGGCGGCGATCGAGTACCTCGGCTTCCTGCCCATCCTGCTCATCGTCGGCCTCGCGGGCCTTCAGCTCGGCATCGCCGCGTACGCCGCGCAGCAGGCGGGTACGGCGGCGCGCGCGGCCGCCCGGGCGGCGAGCAGCGACGACGAGAACCGGCCCAGCCCCGCGGCGGCCGCCGAGGCGGCGGTGAGCGGCTGGATCAAGCCCCAGGTCAGCGGCCCGCAGCCGGGCGGCGACGAAGCAGTCGTCACCGTCACGGTCAAGATCCCGTCCGTCGTGCCCTTCTGGGACGACTTCGGAAGTGTCGAGAAGACCGCCACCATGCCGCTGCCCGAGACACCCGACGAGGAGGACCTGCCATGAGCCTGCGCGCCCGGATCAGCACCCCCGAGGAGAAGGCCACGGGCGGGGGCCGGGAGGACGGTCATCTCGTCGCCGCCTTCCGGGCCAAGCTCCTGGAGGAGATCGACCTCACCGAGATGTCCGCGCTCGCGGCGGCCGAGCGGCGGGCCCGCCTGGAGCGCGTCCTCGGGCACATCATCAGCCGCGAGGGCCCGGTCCTCTCCACCGCCGAGCGGGCGCAGCTGATCCGCCGGGTCGTCGACGAGGCCCTCGGCCTCGGCGTGCTCGAACCGCTCCTCGAAGACGCCTCCATCACGGAGATCATGGTCAACGGACCGGACCAGATCTTCATCGAGCGCGGCGGCCGCGTCGAACTCCTCCCGCTCCGCTTCGCCTCCCACGAGCAGTTGATGCAGACGATCGAACGGATCGTCTCCACCGTCAACCGACGGGTCGACGAGTCGAACCCGATGGTCGACGCCCGGCTCCCCTCCGGCGAGCGCGTCAACGTGATCATCCCGCCGCTCTCGCTCACCGGGGCCACGCTCACGATCCGGCGCTTCCCCCGGGCGTACACGCTCCACGAGATGATCGGCCTCGGCTCCCTCGACGAGCAGATGCTGCTCCTGCTCTCCGGGCTCGTGCAGGCCAAGTTCAACCTGATCGTCTCCGGCGCCACCGGCACCGGGAAGACGACCCTCCTCAACGCCCTCTCCGGCCTCGTACCGGACGGCGAGCGGATCATCACCATCGAGGACTCGGCCGAACTCCAGCTCCAGCAGTCCCACGTCATCCGCCTGGAGGCCCGCCCGCCGAACATCGAGGGCCGCGGGGCGATCTCCATCCGGGACCTCGTCCGCAACTCCCTGCGCATGCGCCCCGACCGCATCATCGTCGGCGAGGTCCGCGGCGGCGAGACCCTCGACATGCTCCAGGCGATGTCCACCGGCCACGACGGCTCGCTCGCCACCGTCCACGCCAACTCGGCCGAGGACGCCCTGATGCGGCTCCAGACCCTGGCCTCGATGTCCGAGGTGAAGGTGCCGTTCGAGGCGCTCCGCGACCAGATCAACAGCGCGGTCGACGTCCTGGTCCAGCTCACCCGGCACCCGGACGGCACGCGCCGCATCACCGAGATCTCCGTCCTCGCCTCGCACGGCCGGGAACGCTTCCTGCTGGCCACGGTCTGCCGCTTCGAGGCGCAGCCGGTCGCGGCCGACGGGCGGGTGTACGGAAGGTTCACGTACCACCCGCTGCCCCGGCGCGTCGCCGAACGGCTCTACCTGGCGGGCCAGCCGATCCCGCAGGCGTTCGGGGTGGCGGCGACGGACGCCCACCTGGCCACCCGAGAGGCGGAGTGATGACCGAAGCCCACATGCCCACCGGAGGCGCAGTGACGATGACGGACCCGACCTGGCGACCGGGAGAGCGGTGGACGACGGACCCGACGTGGCGGCCGGGTGAGCGATGGACGACCCCGGACCCGACCTGGCGACCCGGGGAACGGCGATGACGACCGATCCCTTCTGGCTGACCGTGGGCGTGACGCTGCTCGCCTGCGTCCTGGGCGTGGTCGGCGTCCAGTCGTACGCGAGCGGGGCCCGCCGCCACGCCGCGCTCGTCGCCCGGCTCGACGAGAGCGGCGAACCGGAGGCCGTGTCGGGCCGCCGCAGGCGCCGCTTCCGGGGCGTCGACCGGCGCGTACGGAAGACCGCCCTCGGCCGGAGACTGGAACTGCGGATCGCGGCGACGGGCCTGGACATCACGCCCGGCGAGTTCACGGTGGCCCTCGCGGCGACCGTGGCGGTGCTCTGGGTCGTGGGGCAGGCGGCCCTGTCCCCGTTCTTCGGCCCGATCTGCGGACTCCTGGGCATCTGGGTGGCGCTCGGCTACCTCAACTGGCAACGCCAGAAACGCATCGAGCGGTTCATCAACCAGCTCCCCGAGCTCTCCCGCATCCTGGCCAACGCCACGCAGGCCGGACTCGCCCTCCGGATGGCCCTGAGCCTGGCCGCCGACGAGCTGGAGGCACCGGCGGGCGACGAGTTGGAGAAGGTGGCGCAGCAGCTGGCCGTGGGCACGTCCCTCGACGACGCCCTCGGGGAACTCGCCGAACGTCTCCCCTCCCGCGAACTCGTCGTCCTCGTCACCACCCTCGTCCTCGCCAACCGGGCCGGCGGCACCGTCGTCTCCTCCCTGCGGAACCTCACCGAGACCCTGGAGGAGCGCAAGGAGACGCGGCGCGAGGTCCGCACCCAGCTCTCCCAGGTGAGCATGACGGCGTACTCGGTCCCGGTGATCGGCATCGGCTCCCTCCTGCTGATCGACAACATGCAGCCGGGCGCGCTCGACCGCATGACGGCCTCGGGCATCGGGCAGTTCGCCGTGGTGGCGGCGTTCGCGCTGTACGTGGTGGGCTTCGCCGTCATCCGCCGCTTCTCGAAGATCGACGTGTAAGGGGCCCGTGCCTGATGGACCTCCTCCTCGCGCTCCTGGCGGCCCTGGCCGTCGCGGGCTTCGCCTACGGCCTGCGCCTCTACCGGGCCGACGCGAAGCTCCCCGACGACCTCAGACTCGCCCTGGAGGTCGGCGCGACCCGTACGGGAGCGGTCGACTCGGCCGTCGACCGCCTGGGCATGCGCTGGTCGCCGGCCGTCCTCCGGCTGATGGGCCCGAAGCGGGTCAACGCGGTCCGCCGCCGGATCGACCTGGCGGGCAACCCCGGCGGCCTGACCATCGACCGGTACGGGGCGAGGCGGGCGGTCTACGGCTTCCTGGGCGGCCTCGGCGGCCTGGTGATGCTGAGCAAGGGCTCGTACGTGACGGCTCTGCTGCTGCTCGCGTTCGGCGCGTTCTGGACGGAGGTCGGGATCTGGTCGGCGGTCAGGATCCGCAAGGACCAGATTGAACGCACGCTGCCGGACTTCCTGGACGTCCTGGCGGTCGTGGTCAGCGCCGGTCTGGGCTTCCGGCAGGCGCTGGAGCGGGTCGCGGAGAAGTACGAGGGCCCGTGGGCCGACGAACTCCGCATCACGCTCCGGCAGATGGACATGGGCGTCAGCCGCCGGCAGGCCTTCGACGAACTGCGGCGGCGCAACGACTCGGAGCAGGTGGCGCAGTTCGTGACGGCGCTGCAGCAGGGGGAGGAGCTGGGAGCGCCGATCGTCGACACGCTGATCCAGATCGCCAACGACATGCGGCGGACGGACGCGCAGAACGCGCGGCGCAAGGCGGCGAAGGCGGTCCCGAAGGCGACGATGGTGATCACGACGCTGATGGTCCCGGCGACCATGATCCTGCTGGGCGCGGGCCTGTTCCTGGGCACGGGGACGGACTTCGGGTCGGTGACGGGCAAGTGAGGGCGGTGACATATTCGGGGGAAACGGCTTCGGGCGCGCAACCCGATGTGCCAGAGTGCGGACTGAGTGTGAGGGGGGTGGAGCCGATGGACCGGATCGCCGCGACCCGCGCCATCCGGCCCACCCGATGACGGGCCCGTCGGCGCACGGTGCCCATACGCAGGCGTCCGAACGCGGAGGGGACCACGATGTACGACGCGATGCTGAAGGCCCTGACGAGGGCCAAGTTGGAAATGAGCGACCGGCTGCGGCGGGAGGACCGTGGGCAGACGGCGGTGGAGTATCTGGGGATCATTGTGGTGGTGGTGGCGATCGTCATCGCCATCACGGGTACGGACATCGGACAGTCGATCAAGACCGCAATCACGGAGAAGATCGCAGACCTGACCGGCGACTAGCGCGGCGGACTCAAGGAGACTCCGGGCAGGCGTTTCCCGTCTATATCGCGGTCATCGCCGGGCTCCTGTTTCTTGCATTCGCCTACTTCCTGGTGGGGCAGGCGGCTTTGACACGGAACAGCGCCCAGACTGCTGCGGACGCGGCGGCTCTCGCGGCCGCCCAGGATGCCCGCGAGCAGTTGCGGGACGGTTGGATCGAAGTGATACACGATCCCCAACAGTGGGACCGTTTCCTCCAAGGCGAGGTAGACACCGAGGTTTCTGCGTGTCGACAGGCAGCGGAATTCGCAGCGCGGAATGAGGCGGTTCTTGCGGGAGACGGGTGTGTGTCTCTTGCCACCGGTGATCATGGATTCAGAGTGACCGTCAGTACGGCCGGCCGGGAGACGCATCGCGCTACGGCGTCTGCTGAAGCCGTACTGGAACCGCGTTGCAGGTCCGACGCGCCGGAACCCACTCCGGATCCGTCGGAGCCCACACCGGCTCCGACGCCCACCAGCCCCGATGAGCCCGAGGAGAAACCCATAGTCGGCCTTGTCTGCGATGGCGAGCCGTGGGTGATCGATCCTGACAACCCGAGCCTCCCTGGCGCCGTTGACCTCTTCAGAGTCCGATTGTCGGACTGACTCGCGACGAGCAAAGGAAGCACGCTTCATGAACGCGCGCTACACAAGGAAGACCCGCAGAGGGGTGATCGCTGTCGCGATCACGTCCGTGGCACTCTTCGTGGCCGGGTGCGGCGCCGACGAGAAGCCCAGAGAGAACAAGCCGACCGCGACGAGTGCGACATCCCACGGCGGAACTACCGCCGCCCCTGGCTCGTCGGAGGCTGAAGAACCCACGGAGACGTTGGCTGTCCTAAAGGGGCAAAAGGGGCTTCAACTCGCCATTACGTCGGTGGAGCGAGACGCTGGCGGCTTCCTTACCGTTAAGGGCCGGCTGAGCAACGCTGGGGAATCGGGAAGTGCTGTTCCCGCTCAGGTCAGCGGGGATGAGACCGAAGTGGTCAAACACGGCACATCCTTGGGCGGGGCCACACTTGTTGATTCCGTCGGGAAGAAGAGGTACTACGTGCTTCGTGACACGGATGGGCGCCCCTTGACGACGACTGGTCTCGGCGTCGTCAGGGCCAGCGACGCAGTCGACGTCTTCCTCCAATTCCCCGCACCCCCCGCCACCACCACCGAAGTCAGCTTCCAACTCCCCACCTTCGAACCCGCCACCCTCAAGCTCTCCTGAGGCGACCCCATGACGACGACGAGAAACCGCCGCCTCGCCTCCCTCCTCCTCGTGTGCGTGGCCCTCGGGCCGTTCGCCGGGCCCCCCGCGTACGCCGATGACGGGCCCGGGCCCGCCGGTACCTCCTCGCCCCCGCCCGTCATCGATCCCGACTCGCCCGGGCTGATGCTGCCCGACGGTGCCACCCTCGCCCCCGCCAAGGTGCTCGACATCAAGCAGATCGTCGAGGAGGAGGGCGGCCAGGAGCGGCGGCAGGACACCAACGTGGACGTGACGTTCGCGCTGCAGGCCGAGGTGCTGTTCCCGAAGAACAGCGCCAAGCTGTCGCCCGACGCCACCGCCCGTATCGCCGCCATCGCCGCAGAGGTCAGGAAGATGGGGTCCGGGCGGGTCCGGGTCTTCGGGTTCACCGACAACCTGGGGACGTACGAGCACGGGCTCAAGCTGTCTAAGGAGCGGGCCGTGGCCGTGCAGCAGGTGCTGGCACGGGCCCTGGACCCGGGGACGACCTTCGACATCCGCGGGTACAGCGAGGACTACCCGATCGCCGACAACCGCACCGAGGAGGGCCGGAAGAAGAACCGGCGCGTCGAGATCTCCTTCCCCCGGACGACGGCGCCCTAGAGCGCCAGCGCCGCCCGGATCGTCGCCGTCATGCGGTCCGGGTGGCGGAAGACCTCCCTCGCCGTGAAGCGCAGCACGCGGCGGATCTCCGGGCAGGACTGGAGCGCGTTGAAGCGGGCGACGTCCCGTTCGTGGGCCCGGCGGGTGCCGTGGAAGGCGTGGCCCTCGATCTCCACCGCCAGGCCCGCCGTGCGGAAGAGGAAGTCGGGGCGCAGGGGCCGGCCGTCCGCCGTGAGGAGGGTCGGCTGGCACTCGGGGACCAGGCCCGTGTCGCCCATCCTCAACCGGGCGACCGTCTCCGCCGGGGAGCCCGACGCCGGTTCGGCCAGCCGGAGCCAGCTCCGGGCGCGGGCCGCTCCCCGCCGGGGAGCCGCGAGTTCGGCGGTGAGCTCCTCGGGGCGGACGAGCGCCTCGCGCCGTACCCCTTCGACCACGCGCCGCGCGAGCGCGGAGTCCGCGACGGCCACCGCCTCCTCCCGGGTCGCCGAGGCCCGTATCAGGTCGCCGACCGTCCGCGCCGGGGTCGTCGTGCGCAGGCCGCGCCGGACGGACCGGTCCGCGTCCGTCAGGAAGGTCGTGGTGTGGAGCCGTATCCGGTCACCGCGGGACGACCTGGCCGGCGGCGGTGCCGTGAAGTCGAGGCGCTCCTCCGGCTCCTTCCCGCCCAGGACCTCGATGCGGTGCAGCCGCGCCGCCGTCCCGTGACTGCACACCAGTTCCGGGCGGAGGAGCTGGAGGGCCGTCGCCCTCAGCCGCCAGTCCACCTCCCTCCCCGGGGCCGCCCAGGCGCCCCGGCAGATCCGCTGCCAGCCGTCCCGGCGCAGCCGTCCGGCCAGCCGGCCCGGCGGCCAGCCCGCCGCGACCGCCCAGACCGTCAGGAGGACCCCGCCCCTGGCGAGGATCGCCAACTCGTACATATGCCCAACGATCCACGGAAGAGGGACACTTCGCACCCCCTGTGGAAAACCCGGCGAAAGACGTCGCCAGGAAAGCGTAAATCCGGCGGGACATCCCTCTTCGGCGGGAGCATTCTGGACAGATGACGGCGACCCCGAGCGCGAACCCGAACGTGACTCCGAACGCGAACCCGAACGCGACTCCGAGCGTGCAGTTGGTCAGTGATCTCGTCACCCGGATCCCCGAGTTCCGAGGGGTGTACGAGACCCACGTCTTCCATCAGGGCGGTGTCCTGCCGCACGTCTTCTTCTGGGACGTCGTCCAGGACACCGTCCGGTCCTTCCTCGGCGAGGCCCCCGCCGCCGCCGACTGGCGCCGGACGCTCGACTTCCTGGAGGAGCAGAGCGCGCGCGGCGTCCTCGGCATCGACGAGGTCATCGTCACGTCCTTCCTCGGCGACCTGCCCTCGCCGCAGGAGCCCGGGCACGCCATCGTCGAGCAGCTCGGTCCCGTCATGGCCGCGAAGTTCGTCCGCATAAGGCCTCTCGGATGAGCCCCGCGCACGCCCCCGGATAATCGGGCGCATGCCCCGGACCGCCAGCCCGACCAGCCCGACCACCCCCACTGGTTCCATCAGCCCCATCAGCCCCATCAGTCCCACCCTCCTCGCCCTCGGCGGCTACGCCGTCACCCGCCTCGCCGGCCTCCTCGTCCTCGCCGTGGCCGCCGCCGCGACCGGCGAGGACGGGCTGCACCGGCTCAAGGGACGCTGGGACTCCGTCTGGTACGTCCGCATCGCCGAGCACGGGTACGGCCACCGGGTCACCCTGCCCAACGGCGACGTCCACTCCGACCTCGCCTTCTTCCCGCTCCTCCCGGCCCTGGAGCGCGGCCTCTCCGCCGTCCTCCCCGTCGACGCGGCCACCGCGGGGCTCCTCGTCTCCTGGACCGCCGGACTCGTCGCCGCCGGGGGCATCGCGAAGTGCGGCGCCCACGTCGCGGGGCCACGCGTCGGCGTCCTCCTCGCCGTGCTCTGGGGCGTGTACCCGACGGCGTTCGTCCAGTCCATGGCGTACACGGAGACCCTGTTCACCGCCCTCGCCGCCTGGTCGCTGTACGCCGTGCTGCGCGGGCGCTGGATCCCGGCCGGGGTCCTGTGCGCGGCCGCCGGGCTCACCCGGCCGACGGCCGCCGCGCTGATCGCGGCTCTCGGGATCACGGCCCTCGTCGCCCTCGTACGGGAACGGCGGCTGCCCGCCCGGACCGTGGCCGGGGTGCTGATCGCCCCGCTGGGCTGGCTCGCGTACGTCGCCCACGTCGGGGTCCGGGAGGGCAGTCCCACCGCCTACTTCGACGTGCAGGCCGCCTGGGGCAACTCCATCGACGGCGGTGTCGCCCTCGTCCTGTTCATCGCCGGGCTTCCGTGGCCCGCCGCCCTCGGCCTGTGCGCGGCGCTCGCCCTGCCGGTCTGGCTGATCGTCCTGTGCGTGCGGCAGCGGCAGCCGCTGCCGCTGCTCGTGTACACGGCCGGCGTCGTGTTCGTCTCCCTCGTCGGCGCCGCGTACTTCGGCTCCCGGCCGCGCCTGATGATGCCCGCGTTCGGGCTGCTGCTGCCGCCCGCAGTGGCCCTCGCGCGCGTGCGGACCCGTACCGCCGTGCCCGTCCTCGCCGGGCTCGCCCTCGCCTCCGGTGCGTACGGGGCGTTCACGCTTCTCGGCTCGGGGCCCCCGTGACGTCCACGCGCACGCGTACTCCCGGTTCCAGGCCCCATCCCGCCATCGCGCCCGCCTCCGCCTCCAGGACGTGCCGGCCGAGCGGCCGGATCATGCCGAGCCGTCCCGGCCGCATCGTCACCACGGACCGGACGGTGAAGGAGCCGTCCAGGTAGGCCACGTCGATCGGGAACCGCATCCCGAAGGTGTGCACGCTGTTCGTCCGGACGATGAGCAGCGCCCCCGCGAGCCCGTCCCGGCCCAGGAGGCCCCGCCGCCGCGCCCGGTACGAGGCCGCCACCTCCAGCGGGACGTCCAGAGCGGCCACCGTCAACGTCCCCGTGCCGTCCACCCATTTCCCCATGCGGCAGACCGTAGCGGCACGGCCGCCTAGGGTCTCGTCCGTGGACGTCACGCTGATCGCCGTCGCCGCCCTGTGGGGGGCCGCCGTCGGGCTGCTCGTGCCCCGGGCCGCGTACCGGCTCGCCGTGGAACCGGGGGAGCCGTGGCGGGACCGCTGCCCCGCCGGGCACGTCCTGGCGGGACCCGGGCGCGGCTGGCTCGGCGGCCCCGGCCGGCAGGGCTGCGCGACCACCGCGAGCCCGTACGCCGCCCCGCTGCTCACCGCCCTGGTCTGTGCCGCGCTCGCCGCCGCCACCGGCGGGCCCCGGCCCGAGCTCGCGGTCTGGCTGCTCGGTGCGCCCTTCGCCGTCCTCCTCGCCTGTGTGGACGCGCGCGTGCACCGGCTCCCGGACGGTGTCACCCTGCCGCTCGCGGTCGCCGTCCCGCTGCTGCTCGGCGGCGCGGAACTCCTCCCGTACGACGCCGGGTCCTGGATCCACGCCCTCCTCGGCGGGCTCGTCCTCGGCGGGGCCTACCTGGTGCTGTTCTGGATCAGCCCGAGTCAGCTCGGCTTCGGCGACGTGAAGCTGGCGGTCCCGCTGGGCGCCGCCCTCGGCTGGTACGGCTGGGGCGTGCTCTTCGCCGGGGCCTTCGCGGGATTCCTCCTCGGCGCGGTGTACGGCCTCGGCCTCGTCCTGCTGCGCCGGGCCGGGCTCTCCTCGGCGATCCCGTTCGGCCCCTTCATGCTGGGGGGCGCGCTGCTCGGCCTCCTCCTCGGCGCGTTCACCGCGCTTCCCTGACGGAGGCCGCGATCCGTACGCATGGCTACGGGACCGATCCGTACGCACGGCCATGGGGGCCGATCCGTACGCCATAGCTTCGGGGACCGATCCGTACGCACGGCCACGACACCGTCGCCCGCCGTGACGGATGCGCGTCGCTTCGTCAATGCCGCGCCCGTCCCGTCCGGTCCCTCTTCGGAGGGACGGAACCCCGCCGCCACGCCGGGGCGCAAACCCGCCACAGGGCCCCGGAGCCCTTGTCCCGCTTGGGATCCGGGGAATCCGGGGCGGTTCGTTCGGCGTACGTGGCGCGCAGGAGGACTATCGAAGGGTTATGGTGGAAACCCCCCCTCGGGCCGGTCCGTATCCCCCCCACGGACCGGCCCGTTTTCTTGTCCGGGGCCAGGGGAAGAGCCGATGCTCAGCCGCGGCCGGCCCAGATGTTCGTGCCGGCGGTGTCGACCGCGAACGAGTCGATCTCCTTGAGCTCCTCGTCCGTCAGCGGCGCGCCCGCGAGCGCCGCCACGTTCTCCTCCAGCTGGGCGACGCTGGACGCGCCGATCAGCGCCGAGGTCATCCGCTCGTCCCGCAGCACCCACGACAGCGCCAGCTGGGCGAGGGACTGCCCGCGCCGCTCGGCGATGTCGGCGAGGCCGCGCAGGCGCCGCAGGACCTCGTCGGAGAGCAGGTTCGGGTCGAGGGACTTGCCCTGGGTGGCCCGCGAGCCCTCCGGGATGCCCTTCAGGTACTTGTTGGTGAGCAGCCCCTGCGCGAGCGGGACGAAGGAGATGCAGCCCATGCCGGCCGCCTCCAGGGTGTCGAGGAGGGCGTCCTCCTCGGTCCACCGGTTGATCATGGAGTACGAGGGCTGGTGGATCAGCGGGCGGACGCCCATGTCCGTCAGGATCCGGGCCGCCTCGGCGGTCTGCTCACTGTTGTACGAGGAGACGCCGACGTACAGCGCCTTGCCCTGCTGGACGGCGGAGGCCAGGGCCCCCATCGTCTCCTCCAGCGGGGTGTGCGGGTCGAAGCGGTGCGAGTAGAAGATGTCGACGTAGTCGAGGCCCATCCGGTTCAGGGAGGCGTCGAGCGAGGACAGCAGGTACTTGCGGGAGCCCCACTCGCCGTACGGGCCGGGGTGCATCAGGTAGCCGGCCTTCGTCGAGACGATCAGCTCGTCGCGGTAGGGCGCGAAGTCCTGGGCGAAGATCTTGCCGAAGTTCAGCTCGGCGGAGCCGGGCGGCGGCCCGTAGTTGTTCGCCAGGTCGAAGTGGGTGACGCCGAGGTCGAAGGCGCGGCGCAGGATCGCGCGCTGGGAGTCGAGCGCGCGGTCGTCGCCGAAGTTGTGCCAGAGGCCGAGCGAGATCGCCGGGAGCTTGAGGCCGCTGCGGCCGGTGCGGCGGTACTCCATGGTCTCGTAGCGGTCCGCGGCGGCGCGGTAGAGGGGGGAATCAGTCACGTATCTCTGCTTATCACGGACTTGTGACAGTCCCGGGCTGGGAGGCCGTCGCCCGTCCGCAGTAGTGTGGCGGCTTCGGGGGCCGACACTGCATGGAGGGGTAAAGAACAGTGAACCTGCGCGACCTGGTGTACGGGCTCTACGCACGCCGGGTGGAAGGCCGCCTCGACCACACCCAGGTGCCCAAGCACATCGGGGTCATCCTCGACGGGAACCGTCGCTGGGCCAAGGCGTCCGGCGGGACCCCCGAGCAGGGACACAAGGCCGGCGCGGACAAGATCCAGGAGCTGCTCGGCTGGTGTGCCGAGACGGACGTCGAGGTCGTCACGCTCTGGATGCTCTCCACGGACAACCTGAACCGCCCCGAGGAGCAGCTCGTCCCGCTGCTCGGCATCATCGAGAACGCGGTGCGCGCGCTGGCCGCCGACGGCCGCTGGCGGGTCCACCACGTCGGCACGATGGACCTGCTGCCCTCCCGCACCCAGACGGTGCTGAAGGAGGCCGAGGAGGCCACCCGCACCAACACCGGGATACTCGTGAACGTCGCCGTGGGCTACGGCGGCCGCCAGGAGATCGCGGACGCGGTCCGTTCGCTGCTCCTGGAGCACGCGGAGCGGGGGACGAGCTTCGAGGAGCTCGCCGAGATCGTCGACGTCGAGCACATCTCGGAGCACCTGTACACGCGCGGTCAGCCCGACCCGGACCTGGTGATCCGCACCAGCGGCGAGCAGCGGCTGTCCGGTTTCATGCTGTGGCAGAGCGCCCACTCCGAGTACTACTTCTGCGAGGTCCACTGGCCGGCCTTCCGGAAGGTGGACTTCCTGCGCGCGCTGCGGGACTACGCGGCCCGGCACCGTCGCTACGGCACCTGAGCCCCTGTCGGTCACTCCCGGTCGGAACCGATCACCTGGTGTTCATGAACACGTCGTCATATGCCATGGCATGGCAGAGGGTGTTCGAGGGCATATCCCTGTTGAAGTGAGCGGCACGGAGACCGCCACCCGGGAGGCCCCTTGCACCAGGACGACCGTGCGGGACAAGCACGGGAGAAGCGGAGGGCCGTGGTTCGGCCCGCGCATCGCGGCCTGAGCCCGGTCCCATTCCGCAGCGACACCGGTTCCGTCGCACCCCGACCTCACAGGGGTCTTCCGAGGGGGTCTGTCCTTCCGTGGTGACCAGCACGAAGCGCCGCCTTTCCGACCGGCGCACCTATGTTCTCGACACCAGCGTCCTGCTGGCCGACCCCAAAGCCGTCTCGCGCTTCGAGGAGCACGAGGTGGTGCTCCCGATCGTCGTGGTGACGGAGCTGGAGGCCAAGCGGCACCATCCCGAACTCGGCTACTTCGCCCGGCAGGCGCTGCGCCTGCTCGACGACTTCCGGGTCCGGTACGGACGCCTCGACGCCCCGCTCCCCATCGGGGACCTGGGCGGCACCCTGCGTGTCGAACTCAACCACTCCGACCCCGGCGTCCTGCCCGCCGGCTACCGGTCGGGAGACAACGACTCACGGATCCTCGCGGTCGCGCGCAACCTCCAGGCGGAGGGGTACGACGTCACGGTCGTCTCCAAGGACCTGCCGCTGCGCATCAAGGCCTCCTCGGTCGGGCTCCTCGCCGAGGAGTACCGCGCCGAACTCGCCATCACGGACGCCAACGGCTGGACCGGGATGTCCGAGCTGGCCCTCTCCGGGGAGCAGGTGGACCTGCTCTACGACCAGGACTCGCTCTACGTGCCCGAGGCCGCCGAGCTCCCGGTCCACACGGGCCTGGTGCTCCAGTCCGAGCGCGGCAAGGCGCTCGGCCGGGTCACCGCCGAGGGGAACGTGCGGCTCGTCCGCGGCGACCGGGAGGCCTTCGGGCTCCGCGGCCGCAGCGCCGAGCAGCGGATCGCGCTCGACCTGCTGCTCGACCCGGACGTCGGCATCATCTCCATGGGCGGCCGGGCCGGCACCGGCAAGTCCGCGCTCGCGCTCTGCGCGGGCCTGGAAGCGGTCCTGGAGCGCCGTCAGCACCAGAAGGTGATGGTCTTCCGTCCGCTGTACGCGGTCGGCGGCCAGGAGCTGGGGTACCTGCCCGGCAGCGAGTCCGAGAAGATGAGCCCGTGGGCCCAGGCCGTCTTCGACACGCTGTCCTCGGTCGCGGGCCGGGAGGTCATCGAGGAGGTGCTCGGCCGCGGGATGCTGGAGGTCCTGCCGCTCACCCACATCCGGGGCCGCTCCCTCCACGACGCCTTCGTCATCGTGGACGAGGCCCAGTCCCTGGAGCGGAACGTCCTCCTGACCGTTCTGTCCCGTATCGGGGCGAATTCGCGGGTCGTCCTGACCCATGACGTCGCCCAGCGCGACAACCTCCGGGTCGGCCGGTACGACGGAGTCGTCGCCGTCATCGAGAAACTGAAGGGGCATCCGCTCTTCGCCCACGTCACCCTCACCCGCTCCGAGCGCTCCCCGATCGCCGCGCTCGTGACCGAGATGCTGGAGGACATTCAGATCTGACCGGTTCGTACCCGTCTGCACGGGTAAAGGAGTTGGCGCCGCCCGGCGAAGCGCAGGAGCTTAGCCGGGCGGCGCCGCGCTGTCGCCCTCATCCGCCAAATCCCGTGCGTCCAAACAGGTGTGAGCTTTCCCACGCAACGCGGAATTGCCTTGCGGTGTCGCCGTCCGGCAGAGTCTTGCTTCCGTCAGGCCCCGCATACGGCACACGTGCACCCTCAGGGGTGCGCACCGCACCACACAACTCCACAGCCGTCGCCGTATGCCGCCCACAGCACCACGGGCCCGTGTCTTCTGTGACCCCGTACGTCGGAGACCAGTGCCAGGGGCAAGATTTCGCCCGCGTGGTCACCTGTGCGGGCGTGCTGGAAGGAAACCGTGTGAGCCGGATCTCGGTCCGGGGATTCGCGGTGGCTTCGGCCACTGCGGTCACCACTGTCGGCGCCATCGCCGGTGTCGCCTCGGGCAACGCCGCTCAGCCCTCGGACGACAACTTCGAGGCCACCGCGGCCGACACGACGCTGCTCGCGGACATCCCCGCGGGCGAGCAGGCCCAGGTACAGGTCTCGTCCCTCTCGGAGCAGGCCGACGTCCAGGCCGCCGCCGCGGACGCCGCCGCGAAGAAGTCCGCGGAGGAGTCGGCCCGCATCCGCGCCGCCAAGGACGCCGAGGCGAAGAAGGAGGCCGCCGACAAGGCCGCCGCCGAGGCCAAGGCCGAGAAGGAGCGCAAGGAGGCCGAGGAGCGCGCCAACCGCTCCTCCATCCGCAGCGCCTCGTCCTTCGCCACGCAGGGCTCCTACAGCATCGCCGAGGTCCAGGCGATGGCCCGGCAGATGATGTCGGCCGACCAGTTCTCGTGCTTCAGCAACATCGTGGACCACGAGTCCGGCTGGAACTACCGCGCCACCAACGCCTCTTCGGGCGCCTACGGCCTCGTCCAGGCCCTCCCGGGCTACAAGATGGCCTCGGCCGGCGCCGACTGGCAGACCAACCCCGCCACCCAGATCAAGTGGGGCCTCAACTACATGGACAGCCGCTACGGCAGCCCGTGCGGTGCCTGGTCGTTCTGGCAGGCCAACCACTGGTACTAGGCCGCGTCGTCCGGGGGCGCCCCCCGACGCCGATGTGCTCAACCTCCGGGAGCCCCTCACCGTCCTCAGGTGGGGGGCTTCCTGCGTGTAGGTTCGAAGGCCCCACGGGGTCCCGGGGGAGCGAGCGGGAAGAAACGGCGGGGAAGAAGGAAGAGATGTCCAGAGTGCCAGGATGGCTGAGCCGGCTGGGCGAGAGCCTGAGCCGCGTGGGTGAACGCCTCGACGAGCGCCGGGCCGAGGCGGAACGGGACGATCCGCTCGGGCCGCCGTACGGGACCCCCCACGAGGCCCCGCCCCCCACCGCCCCCGCCCGGCCGGACGTCGACCCGGACACCGCCGCGCCCCTCCCGGATTCCGAGGCCGTCAACGGGGCGAGCCGCTCCGTCCCCGCGCCCCCCTCGTACGCACCGGCCGTCGCCGCCCGCCCCGACCCCGTCGCCGCCATCCCCTGGGGGATGCGCGTGGCCGCCGAGGCGGGCTGGCGGCTGCTCGTCCTCGCCGGCACCGTCTGGGTGCTGATGAAGGTGATCAGCTCCGTGCAGCTGGTCGTCCTCGCCTTCGTCGCCGCGCTCCTCGTCACCGCCCTGCTCCAGCCCACCGTCGCCATGCTGCGCCGCAAGGGACTGCCCCGGGGCCTCGCCACCGCCGTCACCGCCGTCTCCGGCTTCGTCGTCATGGGCCTGGTCGGCTGGTTCGTGGTCTGGCAGGTCATGGACAACGTCGACAACCTGTCCGACCGCGTCAAGGACGGCATCGAGGAGCTCAAGCACTGGCTGCTCGACAGCCCGTTCCACGTCACCGAGCAGCAGATCAACGACATCGCCAAGAACCTCAGCGAGGCCATCGGCGCCAACGCCGAGCAGATCACCTCCGCCGGACTCCAGGGCGTCACCGTCATCGTGGAGGCCATGACCGGCATCCTGCTGGCCATGTTCTGCACCCTCTTCCTGCTCTACGACGGGAAGAAGGTCTGGGAGTGGACGCTCAAGCTGGTGCCCGCCCAGGCCCGCCCCGGCGTCGCCGGCGCCGGGCCGCGCGCCTGGCGCACCCTCACCGCCTACGTCCGCGGCACCGTCCTCGTGGCCCTCATCGACGCCGTCTTCATCGGCCTCGGACTCTGGTTCCTGGAGGTCCCGATGGCCGTCCCGCTCGCCGTCTTCATCTTCCTCTTCGCCTTCATCCCCCTGGTCGGCGCGGTCATCTCCGGAGCCCTCGCCTGCCTCGTCGCCCTCGTCACCAACGGCGTGTTCACCGCCCTCATGGTGCTCGTCGTCGTGCTCGCCGTGCAGCAGATCGAAGGCCACGTCCTCCAGCCGTTCATCCTCGGCCGGGCCGTCCGCGTCCACCCCCTCGCCGTCGTCCTCGCCGTCGCCGCCGGCGGCCTCACCGCCGGGATCGGCGGCGCCGTCGTCGCCGTGCCGCTGGTCGCCGTCCTCAACACCGTCGTCGGCTACCTGCGCGCGTACAGCACCGAGCAGGCCCTGCGCAGCACCCCGGAGCCGCGCGGCGCGACGGCCTTCGCGGTCGCGCCCGTCCCGGCGCCCGGCGCCGGGACGGGGGAGGGCAAGTGATATCGGAGCCGGAGCTCGTGGGCGGCGAGGAGTTCGACGCCCCCGAGGTGCTCACCGACGTCCCGCCGCCCCGTCCGCCGCGCCCGTCCCGGACCCGCCGCCCCTGGCTGTGGGCGCTCGGCGGCGCGGTGCTCGCCTCGGCGGTGTGGGGCGGCGGGCTCTACGCGTACCAGCAGCGGCGGGATCCGGGGCCCGACCTGGGTGGATACCGGGACGCCGAGGACTTCTGCCGCACGCTCCGGCTGAAGGCGCTCGAAGGCGTCCTGGGGAAGCCCGGGCAGGACGGCGACGGCGAGTCCATCAAGGACCCCGCCCTGTTCCGGGTCGGGTGCTCGATCACCTTCGGCCCCCCGGACAAGGGGTACAGCGCCTCGATCACGTACACCCTGCACAAGAAGTCGGACCCCGGCCCCGAGTTCGCGCCGAAGAACAACCGCGGCGGGGCCATGCAGTCCGTCGACGGCCTGGGCGAACAGGCCTTCTTCGACCAGTCGGGGAACGAGGGGGCGCAGCTGGTCGCCCTCGACGGGCAGGCGGAGTTCGAGCTCAGCATCTGGTCGCAGTACGACTACAACTCCAGCACGGGGGAGGCGACCGTGAACACGCGGGAGATCGACCTCTCCGGGATCGACGTCCCCATGACCCAGGACCTGCTGGCGCTGATGGCGGCGCTCAAGAAGTGACGGAAGGGCCCCGGGGCGGACAGCCCCGGGGCCCTTCTCGTACGGCTCGGCCCTACTCGGCGAGCACGGCCTCCGCGTCCAGCGTGACGCCGACCGCCTGGATCACCGCGGCGATCTTCACGGCCTCCTGGATCGTGGCGCGGTCGACACCGGCCTGGCGCAGGACCTGCTCGTGCGAGTCCAGGCACTGGCCGCAGCCGTTGATCGCGGAGACGGCCAGCGACCACAGCTCGAAGTCGACCTTCTCGACGCCCGGGTTGCCGATGACGTTCATCCGCAGGCCGGCGCGCATCGTCCCGTACTCGGGGTCCGACAGCAGGTGCCGGGTCCGGTAGAAGACGTTGTTCATCGCCATGATCGCGGCGGCGGACTTGGCGGCCTGGTACGCCTCGGGCTTCAGGTTCGCCTGGGCCTCGGGCTCCAGCTCCTTGAGCACCTTCGGCGAGCGCGAGGCGATCGCGCAGGCGAGGACGGTGCCCCACAGCTGCTGCTGGGGGAGGTCGCTGTTGCCGATGACCGAACCGAGGTTCAGCTTCAGGTCCTTGGCGAAGTCCGGTATGGCGGACTTCAGTTCGTCGAGAGCCATGTCGGATCCGCCCTTACTCGCCCGAGAGGAGAGCGGCCGCGTCGAGGGTGCTCTCGCCCTTGTTCCAGTTGCACGGGCACAGCTCGTCGGTCTGCAGGGCGTCGAGGACCCGCAGGACCTCCTTGGGGTTACGGCCGACGGAGCCGGCGGTCACCATGGTGAACTGGATCTCGTTGTTCGGGTCCACGATGAAGACGGCGCGCTGGGCGAAGCCGTCCTCGCCCTCGACGCCGCAGTCGCGCATGAGCTCGTGCTTCGAGTCGGCCAGCATCGGGAAGGGCAGGTCACGCAGGTCGGCGTGGTCCTTGCGCCAGGCGTGGTGCACGAACTCGGAGTCGCCGGAGACGCCGAGGATCTGGGCGTCGCGGTCGGCGAACTCGTCGTTCAGCTTGCCGAACGCGGCGATCTCCGTCGGGCAGACGAAGGTGAAGTCCTTCGGCCAGAAGAACACCACGCGCCACTTGCCCTCGTAGGCCTTGTGGTCGATCTGCTCGAACTCCTTGCCGCTCTCCAGCGACACGCAGGCGGTCAGGTCGTAGGCGGGGAACTTGTCACCGACAGTGAGCACGCGCTCTCCTTGCAAACAGGAAGGGTCCCTTTTGGGGGCTTCCATGGGGGTTGGACGTCTCACATCCTGGCACGGGGTGCATTGATCAGTGAAATAGCTAGTGTGGGTCGCGTTGATCGAAGGTGGTTATCAGTGGCATCCCCGTACAACCCCCCGCGCGGCCCGCACCGAGGCAAGCAGCCCAGCTTCTCGCAGCTCAGGGCCTTCGCGGCGGTCGCCGAGCATCTGCACTTCCGCGACGCGGCGGCCGCCATCGGCATGAGCCAGCCCGCCCTCTCGGGCGCGGTTTCGTCTCTCGAAGAGGCACTCGGTGTCCAGCTCCTCGAGCGTACGACGCGGAAGGTGCTGCTCTCGCCCGCGGGAGAGCGGCTCGCGGTCCGCGCCCGGACCGTCCTCGACGCGGTGGCGGAGCTGATGGAGGAGGCGGAGGCCGCCCAGGCACCCTTCACCGGCGTCCTGCGGCTCGGCGTGATCCCGACCGTCGCCCCCTATCTGCTGCCCACCGTCCTGCGGCTCGTCCACCGCCGCTGGCCCGAGCTCGACCTCCAGGTCCACGAGGAGCAGACCTCCTCGCTCCTGGACGGACTCGCCGCCGGCCGGCTCGACCTGCTGCTGCTCGCCGTGCCCCTCGGCGTGCCCGGCATCACCGAACTCCCCCTCTTCGACGAGGACTTCGTCCTGGTCACCCCGGAGGGGCACCCGCTGGCCGGACGGGACGCCATCCCGCGCGAGGCCCTCAAGGAGCTCCGGCTGCTGCTCCTCGACGAGGGGCACTGCCTGCGCGACCAGGCCCTCGACATCTGCCGGGAGGCCGGGCGCACCGAGGGCGCCGAGGTCACCACCACCGCCGCCGGACTCGCCACCCTGGTCCAGCTCGTCGCGGGCGGCCTCGGGGTGACCCTGCTGCCCCGCACCGCCGTGACCGTCGAGACCGCCCGCAACACCGCCCTGTGGACCGGGGGGTTCGCCGACCCGGCACCCTCGCGGCGGATCGCCCTCGCGATGCGGACGGGCACGGCCCGGCACGCCGAGTTCGAGGAGCTGGCGGAGGCCCTGCGCGGGGCGATGGAGGAGCTTCCGGTACGGGTGGTGGGCGGCGGGGACCGATCCGGCACGGGTGGGCCGGGCTCCGGGGCCTGACCCCGTACGCGTCGAGGACGGGGGTTCCTGACACCCCCCGGTGCCAGGAACCCCCGCCCCATGTCCCCCGTGTCCCTCGGACATCCGGTCGACGGGTTACTCCGTCCGCAGCCCGTCCGCCCGCATCAGCCGCCACAGCACCGGCAGGCTGAGCAGCGTCACGGCCGCGATCAGTCCGAAGCCGATCCCGACGACGGGCAGGAAGCCCCACCAGTCGCCGACCTGTTGGCCGCTCGTCTTCAGCAGCACGAAGCCGAGGCCGAGACCGCCCGCGACGGCGAGGGCGAGCCCGAGGAGGATCGGCACCGCCGTCTGCCACAGCACCGACCAGCCCAGGGTCGAGCGCCGGGTGCCGAAGGCGACCAGCGAGGAGAGCAGCCGCTTGCGGTCCCGCAGCTGCTCCAGGGTCGCGACCAGCAGCGAGGCCGCCACCAGGAGCATCGTCAGGGTGGAGCCGACGAGGATGCCGGTGCGGACGCTGGAGAACGCCGCGTCGCGCTCGATGTCCTTCAGGGTGCGCACCCAGGCCGTCGGATCGATGGCCGCCGCCGTGTTCCGCACGTGCTCGGCGGCGTCGGGGACGGCCGGGTCGAGCCGGACCATGGTCTGGGTGTCGGGCTCGTCGAGCAGGGCGGTGTCGATCGCCTTCGGGGTGGCGAGGACGCCGTACTCGTACATGCCCGTCGGGTCGGGTCGGGAGTCCACGATCCGGGCCGTCGTGGGGATCCGCCACTGCGGCAGCGGGGTGCCCTTCGGGGGCTTCGGCGCGCTCGGGTGCGGATGCGGGTCGCGCAGGGCGACCGTGGCGCCGGGGCGGGCGGCCCGGGTGACGAAGGAGTCGTCCGGGTTGCCCTGGGCGCCGTGCGCGAGGAAGACGAAGACGTCGCCGTCCGTGCAGGAGGGGAGCGTGGCGTACTCCCGGAGGGAGGCGCAGTCACCGACCCGGAGCGAGGTCTGCGGGGCGAACTCCTCGCCCTGCTTCAGGGGTCCGGGCCGCCACACGCTCGACTCGACGGTGCCGATCACGCCGGTGACGCCCTCGGTCCGCCGGAGGCGGTCGATCGTCCCGCGGGCCTCCTCGGCGTTCTCGGCGTCGATGCCGATCGCGAGCTGGGCACGGGAGGTGTCCTCGCCGCTGTACTGGGTGAAGTCGCTCTCCATCGCCTGGAAGAGCATCTGGAGCGCGATCGCCCCGGTCGCCGCGACGACGATGCCGCTGACCGCGCGGGCCGCCGTGCCGCTGCTCAACTGGAGCCTGCGGACCGCGAGCTGCCAGGCCACCGGCCCGGCGTGCAGCCGCTTGACGCCCGCCTCGACGAGCCATGGCAGGAGCGTGGTGAGGCCGATCAGGACGAGCGTCGTGCCGGTCGCGACGCTCACGGTGTCGATGCCGGCGTCGGTCACCTGGATGTCGCCGACGAGCGGCACGAGGAAGGCCGCGCCGGCCGCGAGGAGCAGCAGCCGCCACCACAGCCGGCGGCGGCGCGGGGTGGAGGTCCGCACGACGCCCAGCGGTTCGATCGCCACGCCGCGCAGGGCGAACATGGTGACCACGACCGAGGCGACCGGGACGACGGCGAGGACGAGCACGGCGAGGGACGGCATCGGCACCACGTCGCCGGGGTAGGCGTTGACGTCCCAGATGGTGAAGGTGCCCGCGAACTGCCGGGCCGCCGCGAAGAGTCCGAGGCCCACGAGGAGCCCGAACAGCGCGCCCGCGAGGGACTCGCCGGCCGCGATCCGCCGGGTCGTCGCGGTGTCCGCGCCGATCAGCCGGAGCGCCGCGAGCCGCCGGTCGCGCTGCTCGCCGCCGAAGCGGACGGCGGTCGCGACGAAGACGAGCACCGGCAGGAGCAGGACGACGCAGGCCACGACGACCAGGAGGACGAGGAACGCGTTCATCGGTTCCTCGGGCACCGACCAGCCGTAGCGGGTGCCGCGCCCGTCGAGGTTCTCCGGGCCCAGGAAGTCGACGTGGGCGACGTACCGGAGTTCGGCCGGGCCGATGAGTCCGGCCGGTCCGATCGTCCCGACGGCCTTGTAGGGGAGCCGTTCCTTGAGGAGGGCGCCCTCGGGGGAGTCGAGGAGCTCCCCGAGCGCGGGGGAGACCAGCATCTCGCCGGTCCCCGGGAACCTGTCCGCGCCCGGCGGGACCGGGGGCGCGTCGCCCTCGGGGCGCAGCAGCAGTCCGCTGACGACGTCGTCCCGGTAGACGGTGTTCCGGCCGAGGTGGAGGAAGGAGTCGGGGCGGGGCGAGGTGACCTGCTCGCTGCCGTCGACGGCGCGGACCGACTCCCGGACCTCCCGCTGGAAGAGCATGTTCGGGAAGGAGGCGGCGAGCAGCAGCAGGGCCACGCCGAAGCCGACGCCGGTCGCGGTCAGCAGGGTGCGGAGCAGGCCGGAGCGGCCGCCGGCGACCGCGAACCGGGCGCCGAGCGTCAGGTCGCGGGCCCAGGTGCCGAGGCTCATGCGGCCCACTCCGCGTCCCGTACCGAACCGTCCCGTACGACGACCTCGCGGTCGGACCAGGCGGCGACCCGGGCCTCGTGGGTGACGAGGACGACGGCGGCGCCGGTGTCCCGGGAGGCGTCGGTGAGGAGCCGCATGACCCGCTCGCCGTTGAGGGAGTCGAGCGCGCCGGTCGGCTCGTCGGCGAAGATCACGCGGGGGGCGGTGACGAGGGCGCGGGCGACGGCGACGCGCTGGCCCTGGCCGCCGGATATCTCGCCGGGGCGCTTGCCCGCGACGGAGTCGACCTCCAGGCGGGCGAGCCACTCGGCTGCCCTGGCCTCGGCGGCCTTCCGCTTCTCGCCGTTCAGCCGGAGGGGGAGGGCGACGTTCTCGACGCAGGTCAGTTCGGGGACGAGCTGGCCGAACTGGAAGACGAAGCCGAAGTCGGTGCGGCGCAGGGAGCTGCGCGCGCCGTCGGAGAGCGCGGTGAGTTCGCGTCCGTCGTAGGTGATGGTGCCGGCGTCGGGGCGCACGATGCCGGCCAGGCAGTGGAGGAGCGTGGACTTGCCGGAGCCGGAGGGGCCCATGACGGCGACGACCTCGCCGGCCCGCAGGGCGAAGTCGGCGCCGGCGAGCGCCGGGGTCGGTCCGTAGGCCTTGTCCAGGCCGGTGGCGCGCAGCAGCGGGGCGGAGCTCATCGGCGGACCTCCTCGGCGAGCGCGTCGAGGCGGGCGGCGGTCAGTTCCAGCCAGCGCAGGTCCGCTTCGAGGTGGAAGAGGGCGTGGTCGCAGATGAGCTGGTCGGCGAGGTCGCCGTCGCGCTTGCGCCGGGTGAGCTCGCGCATCAGGCGCAGGTGCTCGGCGCGCTGGGTGTCGAGGATGTCGGCGGCGCCGCGGCCGGTGAGCAGGGCCAGGACGACCTTGGTGTAGAGCGTGGACTGGAGGTACGGCTCGGGCTTCTCGGGGGTGGCGAGCCACTGGGCGACATCGGTGATGCCGGCCTCGGTGATGGCGTACCGCTTCCGCTCGGGGCCGCCGCCGGCCTCGACGCCGTCGACGACGACCAGGCCGTTCTTCAGGAGCCGGGACATGGTCGAGTAGACCTGGCCGTAGTGGAGCGGCCGGTCCTGGCCGAACTTCTCGTCGAAGGCGCGCTTGAGGTCGTAGCCGTGGCGCGGTCCGGACTCCAGGAGCCCGAGGAGGGTGTGACCGATGGACATGGCGTCACTGTACACGCTGTGTATACGCACGATGTATAGACGGGCCGGCCGTCAGGGAGGCCGGGCCGGCCGCGAGGGAGACCGGGTCGGCCGCGAGGGAGACCGGGCCGGCCGCGGGGTGTGACCGGGCCGGCCGTGGGGTGTGACCAAGCGGAACCGTCCCCTCACGCAACCATCCGGCCCCCTCGGACGTCGGTTTCTCTGGGCGTGGGTGCTGATTCTCACGTCCGGAAAAGACGTGATCGGTTGTCCTTTGTCCGCCTCGTCGGTGTTAGCTTGCTGAGCTGATCCGACGCGGGCGGGGTCAGCACCGAGGGCGCCGGACACAAGACGAGCGGAGCGACTGGACACATGGGCCGACCGGACAAGGGCAAGGCGAAGAAGAGCGGCATACGCCGCCTCTTCACCTGGAAGAAGCTCCTGGGCACCTTCATCGTGTTCTGCCTGCTCGGCATGGGCGCCCTCTACGTCGTCTACCTGCTGGTCCCGGTGCCCTCGGCCAACGCCGAGGCGACGATGCAGAGCAACATCTACAAGTACTCCAACGGCAAGATCCTCGGCCGCACCGGCAAGATCAACCGTGAGATCGTCGGCCTCGACAAGATCCCCCTGCCGGTCCAGAAGGCGTTCGTCGCCGCCGAGAACAAGACCTTCTACAAGGACAACGGCGTCGACATCATGGGCACCACCCGCGCCGCCTGGAACACGGTCACCGGCAAGGGCAAGCAGGGCGGCTCGACGATCACCCAGCAGTACGTCAAGAACTACTTCCTGAGCCAGGACCAGACGGCCACGCGCAAGCTCAAGGAAATGGTCATCGCCATCAAGGTCGACCAGAAGATGAGCAAGAGCGACATCCTCGCCGGGTACATGAACACGAGCTACTACGGCCGCTCCGCCTACGGCATCCAGGCCGCCGCCCGCTCGTACTACGGCGTCGACGCCGCCAAGCTCACCACCGCCCAGGGCGCCTACCTCGCCTCGCTGCTCCAGGCGCCCAACCAGTACGACTGGACCTCCGCGAGCCCCACCGGCCGCAAGCTCGTCGAGGACCGCTGGAACTACGTCCTCGACAACATGGTCGGCGAGGGCTGGCTCAGCCCCTCCGAGCGCGCCGGCATGAAGTTCCCCGTCCCGCAGAAGCCCAAGCCCGCCCCCGGCATGGAGGGCCAGACCGGTTACATCATCGAGGCCGCCAACCAGGAGCTGATGCGGCAGGGCGTCAGCGAGGAGGACATCAAGGCCGGCGGCTGGACGATCACCCTCAACATCGACGAGAAGAAGCAGAAGGACCTCGTCAAGGCGGTCGACAAGCAGCTGGAGGCCAAGCTCGACCGCAAGGGCAACGAGAAGCAGGCCACCGTCCAGGCCGGCGCCACCTCCGTCGACCCGAAGACCGGCGCGGTCGTCGCCCTCTACGGCGGCGTCGGCGCCACCGAGCACTGGATGTCCAACGCGACCCGTCGCGACTACCAGCCCGCCTCCACCTTCAAGCCGATCGTCCTCGCCTCCGCCATAGACAACCACGCGGTCACCCAGGACGGCCGCCGGATCGGCCTCGGCACGATCTACAGCGGCGACAGCAGGCGACCGGTCGTCGGCAGCCCCATCGACTTCGCGCCGGAGAACGAGGACGACCACAGCTACGGCCCCGTCACCGTCCAGAAGGCCACCAACAGCTCGATCAACTCGGTCTACGCCCAGATGATCGTCGACGTCACCCCGGCCAAGGCCAAGAAGACCGCCCTCGCCCTCGGCATGAAGGACGGCGCCGGCTTCCCCGAGACCCCCGCCATCTCCCTCGGCACCATGGGCGCCTCCACCATGGACATGGCCGGCGTCTACGCCACGCTCGACAACCACGGCAAGAAGGTCACCCCGACCCTGGTGAAGACCGCCGAGCACAAGGAGCGCACGGTCAAGAGCCCCTCGGCGATCGGCGAGCAGGTCATCAGCCGAGAGGCCGCCGACACCGCCACCCAGGCCATGACGGGCGTCGTGCAGAGCGGCTCCGGCTTCCGCGCCGCCGGCGACTACGAGGCCGCCGGCAAGACCGGCACCTCCGAGAACAACCGCTCCGCCTGGTTCGTCGGCTACACCCCCGAACTCGTCACCGCCGTCGGCCTCTTCGGCGAGGACGCCAAGGGCAACCAGGTCACCCTCACCGACACCATCAACGAGGGCCGCGCCAACGGTGGCCGCACGCCCGCCCAGATCTGGGGCGACTACACCGAGCGCGCCCTGAACGGCGGCTCGGACGCCTCCTTCGACCTGGAGACCGACGGCTCCGCCCCGGACGGCACGCTGCCCGACCCCACCTCGACCACCACCGAGGCGCCGACCGAGGAGCCGACCGAGGCGCCGACCACGGCCACCACGGCCCCGACCGCCCCGCCGACCTCGACGGCCACCACGCCGCCGCAGCCGACGCGCGACCCCGTCACCACGCCGCCGCAGCCCACCCAGGAGCCGACGGCGACCGAGGAGCCGACGGCCCCGCCGACCTCGATCCAGCCGCCGGACGCCGGCGGCGACCCGGGTGTGAACAGCACCGTCCGCCCGCCGCGCTGACGACATGACCGAAGGCCGGACCCCGCTCGGGGTCCGGCCTTCGGTGCTTCCACGGAGGTACGGGGATCAGGTACGGGTCGCCAGCTCGAACCAGACGACCTTGCCGCCCGACAGCCGGGTCGCCCCCCACCGCCGGGCCAGCCGGTTGACCAGGAACAGGCCGCGCCCGCCCTCGTCGGTGTCCCGCGCCCGCCGCTGCCGCGGCAGCTGCGGGGAGTCGTCGCCGACCTCGCAGCGCAGCACGTCCGTCCGCAGCAGCCGCAGGGTCACCGGCCGCTCCGCGTACCGCACGGCGTTCGTCACGACCTCGCTGACCAGCAGCTCGACCGAGTCCGTCAGCTCCTCCAGGTCCCAGCGGGCCAGGGCCCGCCGGGCCAGCCGCCGGGCCCGCCCCGGGGCCGCGTCCTCCGGCTCCAGGAACCAGTACGCCACGTCGCTCGGCGCGATCCCGTCGAAGCGGGCCGCGAGCAGCGCGATGTCGTCGTCCCGGTCGCCCGGACCCAGCATGTCCAGGACGTCGTCGCACAGCGCCTCCAGCGGCGGCGAGTGGTCCGGGCCCGTCAGCTGGGCGGTAGCCGCCAGGCGCTCGCGCAGCTGCTCGATCCCGGTCCACACGTCCCGCAGCCGGGACTCGACCAGACCGTCGGTGTAGAGCAGCAGCGTGGCCCCGGCCGGGGCGTCCAGCTCGACCGCCTCGAAGTCCACCCCGCCGACCCCGATGGGGGCGCCGGGCGGCACCCGCAGCACCTCGGCGCGGCCGCCCAGGTGCAGCAGTATCGGCGGCGGATGGCCCGCGTTGGCCACGGTGATCCGGTGCGAGACCGGGTCGTACACCGCGTACATGCAGGTCGCCATGCGGTTCTCGCCGAGCCGCTGGGCCTGCTCGTCCAGGTGGTGCAGGACCTCCTGCGGGGGCAGGTCGAGACCGGCCAGGGTCTGCGCGGTCGTGCGCAGCTGGCCCATGATCGCCGCCGAGGTCATGGAGTGGCCCATGACGTCGCCGACGACGAGGGCGACCCTGCTGCCGGGCAGCGGGATCGCGTCGTACCAGTCACCGCCGACCCGGGCCGTCTCGGCCGCCGGCAGGTAGCGCGAGGCCAGCTTGACGCCGGTCGGCTGCGGCAGCGAGTCCGGCAGCATCGTCCGCTGGAGCTCGTCCGCGATGTACGCCTCACGGCCGTACAGCACGGCCTTGTCGATGCCGAGCGCGGTGTGCGTGGCCAGCTGCGCCGCGACGAGCAGGTCGTTCGGCTCGAACCCGGCCCGCTCGGGACGGCGCAGGAACACGGCGGCACCGATCACCCGCCGCCGGCCGCGCAGCGGGGCCAGTATCGCCCGCAGCCCGCCGGGCAGCGGATGTTCGGCACCGAGCAGCTCGGCCAGCGCCGTCCTCGCGGCCGCGCCGTCGCCGAAGACCGGCCGCACCCCGCGCAGCACCTCGGCCAGGGCCCCGCCGGCCCGCACCTCGCAGAGTTCGGCCGCGGGGGTCGGATCCGGATCGGGTACGAGGACGAGGTCCTCGCCCTCCAGATCGCTTAACCGCAGCCGGTCGGTGCGCCGCAGCCGCAGCACGAAGGGCGCCACAGGCCGCTCGTCGCCCACCGGCAGCGGGTCGCGGAGGTAGACCAGGATCTCGTCGGAGAAGGTCGGCACGGTGGCCCGGCACAGCCCCAGGACGATCTCGTCCAGGTCGATGCCGCGCGCGATGCGCCGGGTCGCGGCGCCGACGAACCGCAGCCGGTCGCCCTCCCGCCGGGCGGAGGTGTCCCCGCCGCCGGGATGCTGCGGGGAGACGGCGAGGGCCACGGCGCCGGGGTGTCCCGTACCGCCGGGGAAGCCGGGGGAGTTCGGGTGGCCCGTGCCGCCCAGGGGGTCGGGGTGGCCCGCGCCCGCGGCGGCGGCCGGTCCGGCCGGCTGCGCGTCCGGGGCCGGGGTCGCGGCGGCCGTCGGGCCGCCCGCCTGGCCGGGCACGTCGGAGGGCAGGCCGGCCGCCGCCTCCTGGCGAGGGCGAGCGCGTTCCTGCGGCCGGGCAGCCAGGGGCTGCCGGCCTTCGTGGGAGGTGGGATGCTCCGTCACGCGTGGGATTCCGTCCGTCCGGGCCGGTGGTGCGATGCACTCGCTCTGTTGGCCGATGCCGCGCCTTCGGCAGGGCTAAACCCCGCATCCGCGGTGGATGCGGAGCTTCCGCGAACGGCGGCAAGGGCGGGGGTCGGCACACCCGGGCACACGTCCGGCACTGCTCTCCCCCTCGTGGATGACTTCTGGTCAGTTCCTGCGCTGGATCACGCCTTTGACGTGCTGTTCGGTCGGTCTGACGTGCTCTTCGCTCGGTGTCGGCCTTGCGGAGGACGATCCTACGTTTGAACCCCGGGGGCGCATCAAGGGTCTCACGGAGCCGTGTGCGCCGGAGTGCGGTCCCAGTCCGCCGGGAGCGTCGGAACCGGCCAGGAGGGGTCGGGCCGCCAGGCCTCCCAGCCGTCCGCGAACGGCGTCCCCCAGGAGGTGATCAGCTCCACCGCCTCCTGCCCGGCGGCCAGGACCCGCGCGGCCTGCTCGGGCCCCATCAGGCCGGCCCGCTGGGCCTGGGCGAACTCGTCCTCGTCCCGCCACAGCCAGCTGCGGTCGGGGTAGACGGAGATGTCGAGGAAGTGGTCCTCGGAGTCGATGCCGCCGGACCAGCGGGCCCGCGGCTCCTCCAGGTTCACGTACCAGCTGCGGAAGCGCCAGCCGCGCTCCCAGAACAGCCACACCGACCAGGGGTCCTTCGGCCGGGCCAGCTTGAGGACCCCGGTGCCGGACCAGCGGGCGCGCTCGGTGGTGCGCGGGGCGGTGTAGCGGGTGGCGAGCGGCTCGTCGTGCACGGAGGTGCCGTCGGCGAGCACGGGCCGCACGCACTCGGTGCCGGGAGCCATCCAGACGGCGAGCAGCTCGGGCGTGTCCTGGACGACGGTCACCGGGCGGCAGATGGCCACGTCTTCGGTGCCGTTGCCGCGGTAGCGCCAGAGGATGTGCTCCCCTGGCGCCCAGTGCTGGGAGCCGTCCGATCCTGTCATGCGCAGATCTTAGGGGCGCGCTCCCATCGGCGCTGCGGCACAGGTCACGGATGAGTCATCCGCAGCGCGGGTCACGGACGGCTCGTCCGCGCCACGGGTCACGGACGGCTCCTCCGCGCCGCGGGTCACGGACGGCTCCTCCGCGCCGCGGGTCACGGACGGGTCATCCGCAGCACGTCCAGTGCCTCGTCCAGCTGCTCGACGGTGAGGTCGCCCCGCTCGACGTAGCCGGACTCCAGCACCACCTCGCGGATGGTCTTCCGCTCGGCGAGCGACTTCTTCGCGACCTTGGCGGCCTCCTCGTAGCCGATGTACTTGTTCAGCGGGGTGACCACGGAGGGCGAGGACTCGGCGTACTCGCGGGCGCGCTCGGCGTTGGCGGTGGCGCCGTCGACCGTGCGGTCGGCGAGGAGCCGGGAGGCGTTGGCCAGGAGTCGTACGGATTCCAGCAGGTTCTTGGCCATCACCGGGAGCATTACGTTGAGCTCGAAGTTCCCGGCCGCCCCCGCGACCGCGACCGTGGTGTCGTTTCCGGTCACCTGCGCGGCGACCATCAGGACGGCCTCGGGGATCACCGGGTTCACCTTGCCCGGCATGATCGAGGAGCCGGGCTGGAGGTCGGGGAGGTTGATCTCGGCGAGGCCGGTGCGCGGCCCGCTGGCCATCCAGCGCAGGTCGTTGGCGATCTTGGTGAGGGAGACGGCGATGGTCCGGAGCTGCCCGGACGTCTCCACCAGGCCGTCGCGGGCGCCCTGGGCCTCGAAGTGGTCGCGGGCCTCCGTCAGCGGCAGCCCGGTCGCGCGGGCGACCTCCGCGATGACGGCCGCGGAGAAGCCGGCCGGGGTGTTGATGCCGGTGCCCACCGCCGTACCGCCGAGGGGGAGTTCGGCGAGCCGGGGGAGCGAGGCGCGCAACCGCTCGACGCCGTACCTGACCTGGGCCGCGTAGCCGCCGAACTCCTGGCCCAGGGTGACCGGGGTGGCGTCCATCAGATGCGTGCGGCCGGACTTCACCACCGACGCGAATTCGGCCGATTTTCGCTCCAGGGAGGCGGCCAGGTGGTCGAGGGCGGGGATCAGGTCGCGGGTGACGGCGGCGGTGGCCGCGATGTGGATGGAGGAGGGGAAGACGTCGTTCGAGGACTGCGAGGCGTTGACGTGGTCGTTGGGGTGGACCTCGCGTCCCTCGGGGAGCCGCTCGGTGGCGAGGGTGGCGATCACCTCGTTGGTGTTCATGTTGGACGAGGTGCCCGAGCCGGTCTGGAAGACGTCCACGGGGAAGTGCTCGTCCCAGCGGCCCTCGGCGACCTCCTCCGCGGCCGAGACGATCGCGTCGGCGCGGTCCTTCTCGACCACCCCGAGCTCGGCGTTGACCTTGGCGGCGGCGGCCTTGATCCGGGCCAGGGCCTCGATGTGGGCGCGCTCCAGGCGCTGGCCCGAGATCGGGAAGTTCTCCACCGCCCGCTGGGTCTGGGCCCGCCACTTGGCGTGCGCGGGGACCCGCACCTCGCCCATGGAGTCGTGCTCGATGCGGTACCCGTCCGTGTCGTTCATGTTTCTCAACCTCCAACAAAAGATGAGCACTTGTCTTGTTCGATGTATTCCCAAGGCGCGTACCGGCCAGTAAAAACCGTGGGTAACCCCACTTCCAGGAGGCGCAGTGAAGCGCACCAGGTCCAGACTCCGCTGGTCCGTCGCGGCCGTCGCCGCCGCGGCGGCGGCCCTCGGCAGCATGACCGCCGCCGCCCCCGCCGGCGCGGCCGACACGAGCACCGCGGCCGGAATCACCTCCGTACCGCTCTCTCCCGAGCTGGAGGCGATCCGGGCGGCCGAGGCCACCAAGATCTACGGAAGCCCCGAGGAACGGCCGTTCGCCCAGCGCAGGACCGGCCTGATCTCGCTCGGCGACAGCGAGATCTCCGGCGAGGGCGTCGGCTCGTACGAGTCCCCCACCAACGGGCCCACCAACTGGTGCCACCGCTCCCCGGACGCCGCCATCCACCGCACCGGGATCCCCGCGGACCTCACCTTCAACGTGGCCTGCTCCGGCGCGTACACCGGGAACATCCGGATCGGCGGCTCCAAGCAGTACGCCGACGAGCTCGTCCAGAGCGACAACCTCGCCGTCAAGGCCCGCAACACCCGGATCAAGATGGTCCTGCTCGTCGCCGGCGCCAACGACGACCTGCAGTTCGGACCCGTCATGACCGACTGCGTCCAGCGCTACGTGCTCAGCCAGGGCACCTGCGAGCCCAAGTACGCCCCCGGCTGGCAGGCCCGCGTCGACGGACTCGTCCCCAAGGTCGAGCAGACCGTCCGCGACCTGAGGACGGTCATGCGCGACGCCGGATACGCCGACGGCGACTACAAGCTCGTCGTCATGGGCTACCCCAGCCCCATCGGCCCCGACTTCTACGACAACCCGAACTTCTCCGGGAAGCTCGCCTGCGGCGGCATGGGCTACGACTCCGACACCAAGTGGGGCCGCAACGCCGCCGTCCCGGCCTTCGAGCGCGGCATGCGCACGGTCGCCGCCGACACCGGGGCGGTCTACCTCGACAACTCGCGCCTCTTCAACGGCCACGAGGTCTGCATGGAGGACACCTGGGCCCGGGGCCTCTACATCGACCTCTCCAAGCCCGGCGGCCTCGACGAGAACTCCGTCCGCCAGTCCTTCCACCCCAACAGGAGCGGCCACGGCGCCTTCGCCTCCTGCCTGACCCAGATCTACAACTCGGGCCTGCGCGAGGCGAGCTGCGCCGACGTCAACTCCTCCGGCACCCCGACGCTCTTCCCGCTCGCCTGGGACGACGCGTACAAGCCGCTGAAGAACCAGGCGACCGGCAACTGCCTGGACGTGAACGCGTCCGAGTCGGCCAACGGGACCGCCGTCCTCGGCTGGGACTGCCACGGCGGCCGCAACCAGGGCTGGTGGTACGACTCCGCCCGGGGGACCGTCCACACCCAGCTCACCCAGGACCGCTGCCTGGACGTGCCGGGCGCCGTCTACCAGACCGGCAAGGCGCTCATCGTCTGGAACTGCAGCGGCGCCGCCAACCAGAAGTTCGTCCGCGACGGCGCCACCGTCCGCCCCGCGGCCGCGACCGGCCTCTGCCTCACCCAGAGCGCGGCGAAGGAGCCGGTCCGGCTCCAGAACTGCGACGGCTCCGCGAACCAGAAGTTCGCGTAGGGGCTCGCCCCGGGAACGCCGCGGCCCCCCGTCCGGTGCGGGACGGGGGGCCGCGGTCGTGCTCAGAGCGCCTTCGCGGTGCCCTTCGCCAGCTCGTAGGCCGGGAGCATCGCCCGGTGCTCCTCGGTGTCCATACCGCCGAGGTGGACGATGACGACCGCGCCCTTCGGAGTGGTGACGGCGAAGGCCCGCTGCTCCTTGTCCTCGTCCGTGAGCGCGCTGCGCGACGTGTACGTGACCTCGGTGGCGGCCAGCGCGCCCGCCCGCGTCTCCCGGTAGACGACGGCGGAGGGCTTGTCCGCCGCCTTCACGAAGCCTTCGAGAGCGGTCCGGGCGGGGCCCTTCGCGACCGTCCACACCCGCAGGTAGCCGATGTTCCCGGCGGGCTTGGCGTCGACCTCGCAGCGCATGACGGCCGGGCCCTGCCGGGTGAGCTCCGCGAGGTCCGGGTTCTCGGCGTCCTTGATCGCCTCCGGCTTCCAGCCCTCCGCGAGGGCGAAGGAGACGGGCAGCGCGCAGGCCGTCCCGGGACCGCCGAGCGTGGCGGCGGCCTTGACCGCGGGAGCGGTGGGCCTGGCGGCGGTCTCCGCCGGGGCGGCCTCGGCGTCGGGCTTCGGGGTCGTCCCGCAGGCGGTGAGCAGTAGTCCCGCCGCCACCAGGGCGGCGGAGACGGCCGTACGCATCGGTCGTGCTTTCTCTGGCATGGCGCCATGATCCCCGACCGGACGGCCCGGATTGCGCCGGACGGGCGAATCCCGAATGGTCATCGGACAATGTGAAGCATGCCGAGGGGGGACCCCACCCCACGGGAGGCAGGACATGACCCGCAGCTCCAGGAGGATCGGCGCGCTCTGCGCCTGCACGGTCGCGGCGGCCGCCTTCGCCGCCGCCCCCGCCCCCGTCTCCGCCGACGACGGAGACGGCTTCGAGTTCACGCTCTACGCCAAGCAGATCCCGCCCCCCGCGACGAGCGAGAGCAACCCGCCGCCCAAGGTCGGGGACACCCCCGTCTTCGCCGACGACCTCTTCCGGACCAAGGGCGGCGACAAGGTCGGCCGCGACGGCGTCAGCTGCGCCGTGGTGCGCGTCTCCGGCGATCAGGTCGACATGAACTGCGTCGGCACCATCGTCCTGAACGGCGGACCCGGCGGACAGCTCACCGCCCAGGCCCTCACCACCTTCGACACCTCGAACGATTCTCCGTCCGCCTTCGACCTCGCCGTCACCGGCGGCACCGGCGACTTCAAGGACGCGCGCGGATACATCCGCTCGACCCCGGACGGGGACTACGACCGGATGGAGTTCCACATCAACACGCGCTGAGCCCGTTACGACAGCTTGCCGCCGTAGTCCGGGAGCTTGAAGGTGCGCTCGGCGTGCCCGCCGACGAGGTCGGACGTGTTGTTGCCGATGTTCGCGATGATCGTGTAGCCCTTGGCCTCGATCTCGGCGCGCTTCTCGGTCTTGTACGCGCTGACCTCGCCGAACAGGTCGGGGAGCGAGCGCACGTACAGCCCGTCGACCGGGTAGCCGGCCTTCTTCAGGTTCCAGTCGGTCAGGGAGTAGATGATCCCGGGCCGGGCGGTGACGAAGAAGACGGCCACCCCGCGCGCGTGGGCGTCGCGGACGAGCGCGCGCACGTCCGCGATGGCCGGGGTCGGCAGCTCCCAGAAGGGGTGGAAGTCCGTCTCCAGGGAGCTGTTGTCGATGTCGAGGACGATGGCCTGCTTCTCGCGGCCGGCGTTCCCGGAACGCGCCTCGACGTACGGGCGCGCCTCGGCGACGACGGCCGCCACGTCACGGCGCCAGGTCGTGTAGTCGACATCCGCGAGGGCCGCGGCCGACGTGACGTGGCTGTCCGGGTCGGCGGCGGAGGCGGCGGGCGCCGGGCCGAGGACGAGGAGGGCCGTCAGACCGAGGGCCGTGGTGGCCGTGGCGGTGGCTTTGGCGGAGGGCATGGGGGGCTCCCGAGGGGGTCGACCGGCTCAGTGGTTGACATGCTCGCGCCCCATACTGACCAGTAGGCGACGGGAGGACTACCGGTCGGTAGCGACTTTCTGAGCGAAGATCGACACCGGGAGCGGCGGAACCCCCCGGTCCGAGGACGGACCGAGGGGTTCCGGGGCCATGAGGGTCAGCCGAGGCCGGGGCCGCGCACCGGGATGTGCGTGAACGTCGGCTCGGGCGCCGGGTTCTGGAAGAAGTCGTTGCCCTTGTCGTCGACGACGATGAACGCCGGGAAGTCCTCGACCTCGATCTCCCAGACCGCCTCCATGCCGAGCTCCTCGTACTCGACGACCTCGACCTTCTTGATGCAGTCCTGCGCCAGCCGGGCCGCCGGGCCGCCGATCGAGCCCAGGTAGAAGCCGCCGTGCGCGCCGCACGCGTCCGTGACCTGCTTGGACCGGTTGCCCTTGGCCAGCATGACCTTCGAGCCGCCCGCCGCCTGGAACTGCTCCACGTACGAGTCCATGCGGCCGGCCGTCGTCGGGCCGAAGGAGCCGGAGGCGTAGCCCTCGGGGGTCTTCGCCGGGCCCGCGTAGTAGACCGGGTGGTCCTTCAGGTACTGCGGCATCTCCTCGCCCGCGTCGAGCCGCTCCTTGATCTTGGCGTGCGCGATGTCGCGCGCCACGACCAGCGGCCCGCTGAGGGACAGCCGGGTCTTGACCGGGTACTTGGTCAGCTCGGCGAGGATCTCGTCCATCGGCTGGTTGAGGTCGATCTTGACGACGTCCTCGTCCGTGGCGAGGTGCTCGTCGGTCGTCTCCGGCAGGAAGCGCGCCGGGTCGGTCTCCAGCTGCTCCAGGAAGACGCCCTCGGCGGTGATCTTCGCGACGGCCTGGCGGTCGGCCGAGCAGGAGACGGCGATCGCGACGGGCAGCGAGGCGCCGTGGCGGGGGAGACGGACGACGCGGACGTCGTGGCAGAAGTACTTGCCGCCGAACTGCGCGCCGATGCCGATCTTCTGCGTCAGCTCGAAGACCTTCTCCTCCAGCTCCTTGTCCCGGAAGCCGTGGCCGGTCTCGGCCGAGCCCTCGGTGGGCAGCTCGTCCAGGTAGTGCGCGGAGGCGTACTTCGCGGTCTTGAGCGCGAACTCGGCGCTCGTGCCGCCGACGACGATCGCCAGGTGGTACGGCGGGCAGGCGGCCGTGCCGAGCGAGCGGATCTTCTCCTCCAGGAACTTCATCATGGAGGCCTCGTTCAGGACCGCCTTGGTCTCCTGGTAGAGGAAGGACTTGTTGGCCGAGCCGCCGCCCTTGGCCATGAAGAGGAACTTGTACGCGCCGCCGTCGGTCGCGTACAGCTCGATCTGCGCGGGCAGGTTCGAGCCGGTGTTCTTCTCCTCCCACATGGTGACCGGCGCCATCTGCGAGTAGCGCAGGTTCAGCTTGGTGTAGGCGTCGTAGATGCCCTTGGACAGGGCCTCCTCGTCACGGCCGGAGGTCAGCACGTTCTGGCCGCGCTTGCCCATGACGATCGCGGTGCCGGTGTCCTGGCACATGGGAAGCACGCCCGCGGCGGCGATGTTCGCGTTCTTCAGGAGGTCGAGCGCGACGAACTTGTCGTTGCTCGACGCCTCCGGGTCGTCGATGATCCGGCGCAGCTGGGCCAGGTGGGCCGGGCGCAGGAAGTGCTGGATGTCGTGGATGGCCTCGGCGGCCAGCTTGCGCAGCGCCTCCGGCTCGACCTTGAGGAACGTACGCCCGTCGGCCTCGAAGGTGGAGACACCTTCGGAGGTCACCAGGCGGTAGGGCGTGGTGTCCTCTCCCAGGGGGAGCAGATCGGAGTACGCAAACTCAGGCATGACGGCGGCCATTCCTCACTCGGCAGACAGCAGCGCCGCCTCCGTTGGCGGCGCGCCCTCCAGCGTAAGACGCGGGGGCGGCCCGGATCCTGTGAGGTAAGGCTCACTAGGTGCGGAGAACGCGCCGGAATGGCGTGTTCGGTTCCGGACGGCGTCTCCTGCCGGGTCGCGGGGGCGCCTTCCGCCGGATCCCGGCCGCGCCTTCCGCCGGATGCCCGCCGCGCCCCCGTCGGATCCCCGCCGCGCCTTCCGCCGGATCCCCGCCGCGCCCCGGTCGGGTCCCCGCCGCGTCCCCTAGGGGACGCGGCCGGGGCGTTCGGGGGCGAGCCCGGGGTGTTCCCTCTGGTCGCGATCTATCGCGTGTCGCTACGCTGACTCCGTGGACCTCGAAAAGCAGCCCGAACCCGAGAAGCAGCCGCAGCCGCAGCGGCCGGCCGCCCCCGTCGAGCACGCCCCCGCCTTCGCCGATCCGCAGGGCTCGCTGCGGGCGTCGGACGCGGACCGGGACCGGATCGCGGACATCCTGCGGGACGCCCTGGCCGAGGGACGGCTCGACGCCGAGGAGCACTCGGACCGGATCGAGGCGGTCTACCGGGCCAAGACCGTCGGCGAGTTGGAGCCGATCGTCCGCGACCTGCCGAGCGCCCGCACCGCCCGGGACGCCGAACCGGCCTTCGCCTACGGCCCCGACGACTCGGAGGGCCCCGCGGACAACCTCGTGGCGATCTTCTCCAGCACGACCCGCAAGGGCCGCTGGCGGGTGAGCCGCCGGACGAACGCCTTCGCGCTCTTCGGGAACATCGAGGTGGACCTGACCGAGGCGATCTTCGCCCAGCGGCTGACCACCATCAACGCCACCTCGATCTTCGGGAACGTCGAGGTCCGGGTCCCGGAGAACATCAGCCTGCGCGGCAACGGCAGCGGCATCTTCGGCAACTTCGAGGTCGTGACCCTGGAAGGGGCCGACCCGCAGGCACCGGTCGTCGTCGTCAACGGCTACTCGGTCTTCGGGAACGTCGAGGCCAAGCCCAAGCGCGGCAAGTGGATCACCGACCTCCAGGGCAAGTTCCGCAAGCACCTCGGACACTGACGCCGGAGCCGTCCGGCGGCGACCGGAAGGTGACCGGAATTCGCCCCCGGGTATCCGCAGTGCGGAACGGCGGGGCACGCAGTGCATAGGCACGCGCACAGCGGGTAGGGCTGGTGCATCGCCGCTCGCTCGCGAAGCCGTCGTCAGGAGTAGACCGTGCTGCAACTGCCGCATCAGCCCCTCCAGGTCGCCGCCGTGCCCCCTCAGCGTGCCCCTGCCCGGGAGGGCGAGGCCGGTCCATGGCACGCGGAGGCGGTGTGCCGCCGGGACGAGGCCGGGCTCTTCTTCGCTCCGTCCAAGGAGCCGACCGCCGCGCGGCTCGCCCGCGAGGAGGCGGCCAAGCGGGTCTGCGCGCGCTGTCCCGTGATGGTCGAGTGCCGGGAGCACGCGCTGCTCCAGCCCGAGCCGTACGGGGTGTGGGGCGGGCTCACGGCGGCGGAGCGCCGTGTCGTCCTCGCCCGGCGCCGGCGGCGCGAGGTGGAGCTGCGGAAGGCGGCCGCGACCGAGCGGATCGCCCAGGCGGGCTGACGGGACCGCGAGGACCCGCGCCCGGTCCGTCACGGGACCGCGGAGACCCGCCCCCAGGGTCCGTACGAGAAGGGGCGCCCCCACCGCACATGGGGGCGCCCCTCTTCGTACGGCCGGATTCCGGCCGGTCGGCTACTTCGCGCGGTCGAAGTCGATCGCGCTGTACGCGCGCAGCTTCGAGAGCCGGTGCGTCGAGTCGATCTGGCGGATCGTGCCGGACTTCGAGCGCATGACCAGCGACTGCGTGGTCGCCGTCTCGGAGCGGTAGCGCACGCCGCGCAGCAGCTCGCCGTCGGTGATGCCGGTGGCGACGAAGAAGACGTTGTCGCCGGCGACCAGGTCGTTGGTGCCGAGCACCCGGTCGAGGTCGTGGCCCGCGTCGAGCGCCTTCTGACGCTCGGCCTCGTCCTTCGGCCACAGCTTGCCCTGGATCACACCGCCCAGGCACTTTATGGCGCAGGCCGAGATGATGCCCTCGGGGGTGCCGCCGATGCCCATGAGCAGGTCGACGCCGGTGCCCTCGCGGGCGGCCATGATGGAGCCGGCCACGTCGCCGTCGGAGATGAACTTGATCCGGGCGCCGGTCTCGCGGATCTCCTTGACGATGCCCTCGTGGCGGGGCCGGTCCAGGATGACCACGGTGACGTCCTCGGCGGTCATGCCCTTGGCCTTGGCGACCCGGCGGATGTTGACCGAGACGGGGGCGTTGATGTCGACGAAGTCGGCGGCCTCCGGGCCGGTGACCAGCTTGTCCATGTAGAAGACCGCGGACGGGTCGAACATGCTGCCCCGGTCGGCGGCGGCGAGGACGGCGATCGCGTTCGGCATGCCCTTCGCGTTGAGCGTGGTGCCGTCGATCGGGTCGACCGCGATGTCGACCTCGGCGCCGGTGCCGTCGCCGACCCGCTCGCCGTTGAAGAGCATGGGGGCTTCGTCCTTCTCGCCCTCGCCGATGACGACCACGCCGTTCATCGAGACGGTGGAGATCAGGGTCCGCATCGCGTTGACCGCGGCGCCGTCCGCGCCGATCTTGTCGCCGCGGCCGACCCAGCGGCCCGCGGCCATGGCGGCGGCCTCGGTCACCCGGACGAGTTCCAGGGCGAGGTTGCGGTCGGGGGCCTCGGGCGAGACCTCGAGCTCGGGCGGCAAGTGGTGCTCGGTCATCGGAGCGCACCTTTCTGTACGGCGACGGCCGGAAATAAAGAGGGTGCTGCGACTCTATCGTCAGGTCGACAAATTGAGCAGAGGGCCCCACGTATGAGCGAGAACCCTTGATGCGACCATATGGGACGTGGCAGGTATGCGAGGCAGGCAGACGGTACGCGGGATGTTCCAGTCCCTCGCGGTGATCATGGTCGCCGCGGGCGTGATGTATCTCTTCATCCCGCACGACGAGAGCGCCGAACCGGTCAAGGCGAAGGACTACCGGGTCGAGCTCCTCACGGCTCAGCGGGCGGCGCCGTATCCGGTGCTGTCCCCCGAGGGCCTGGGCGAGGGATGGAAGGCGACGGTCGTCTCGTACAAGCGGGAGAAGGGCGACGCCTGGCAGCTCGGTTTCCTCTCCCCGGACACCCAGTACGTGGCGGTCAACCAGTCGACGGCGGAGCCGGGGAAGTTCGTGCCCGAGGTGACCCTGAAGGCGAAGAACACCGGGAAGACCCAGACGGTCGCCGGGCGGGTCTGGCAGCGCTGGGAGGGCCCCAGGTACGACGCGCTGGTCCGTACGGAGAACGGCGCGACGACCGTGGTGACCGGGACGGCCTCCTTCGAGCGGCTGGCCGAGATGGCCGGCTCGCTCCAGGCGCGGAAGGCCTGAGACGGGCTCGACCGAACGGGAAGGGCCCCGCACTCGTGGAGTGCGGGGCCCTTCTCGCGTACCACTCAGACGGTGGTGACGACCTCGTCGTAGGAGAGGCGCGGGGAGCGCGGGAACCAGGCGTCCTCGCCCGGCTTGCCGATGTTGACGACCATCAGCGGGGTGTGGTCGTCGTCCAGGAACTCCTTCTGGACGCCGGCGAAGTCCAGGCCGGTCATCGGGCCGGCGGCCAGGCCGGCGGCGCGGACGCCGACGATGAAGTACGCGGCCTGGAGGGCGGCGTTCAGCAGCGCGGAGCCCTCGCGGACCGGGCGCTCGGAGAAGAACATGTCCTTGGCCTGCGGGAAGTGCGGGAGCAGGGCCGGCAGGTCCTCGTGGAACTCGTTGTCGGCCGAGAGGATCGCGACCAGCGGGGCGGCGGCGGTCTTGGCCTGGTTGCCCTCGGCCATGTGCTTCACCAGGCGCTCGCGGGCCTCGGGGGAGCGGACCAGGGTGATGCGCAGCGGGGTCTGGTTGAAGGCGGTCGGGCCGTACTTCACCAGGTCGTAGATCGCCTGGATCTGCTCGTCGGTCACCGGCTCGTCGGTGAACGTGTTGGCGGTACGGGCCTCACGGAAGAGGAGGTCCTGGGCGACGGCGTCGAGGGCGAGAGACATGCTGCGTACCTTCCGGACTGCAAGGGGGGTTCGCTCGTAGAAGATTCAAGCGATGTCTCGACAGTACGCCCAAGGTTGATGAAAATTCAACTAACCTATCCGGATAGTGATCCGTTTCACTCGGAGTCTACACGCCGGGCCCCGCCCGCCCCCTCCGTCCGCCCCTACTCGTCTTCTTCCTCCTCGTCCGCCTCGGCCGCGCGCTCCGCCGCCAGTGAGGCGTCGAGCCGGGCCCGCGCCCCCTCCAGACGGCGCCGGCACACCTTCGCCAGCTCCTCGCCCCGCTCCCAGAGGGCGAGGGACTCCTCCAGGGACGTCCCGCCCGCCTCCAGGCGCCGGACGACCTCGATCAGCTCGTCCCGCGCCTCCTCGTACCCGAGGGCCGCCTCTTCCGTGCCCGCGTCCGTGCTCGTACCCGCTGCCATGAAGCGCTCCATCCGCCGTGTCCGGTCGTTCTCTCTCGACTGCCGTGTGTTCGGCCGCCCGTGTCTTCCGCGTCCTCCGCGGTTTCCGCTCAGGGTCTTCCGGTCAGGCCGGGTCGGGCGCGCGGCGCACCGTGAACTCGCCCTCGGCGACCCGGGCCCGCAGCTCCTCGCCCTCCGCGACCTCCCCGGGGGAGCGGACCACCGCCCCGTCCGCCCGCTGGAGCACCGCGTACCCCCGCTCCATCGTCGCGGCGGGCGACAGCGCCCGGACCCGCGCCCGCGTGTGCGAGAGCTCCGAGTCCGCCCGGTCGAGCAGGTGCCCGAGGACCCGCCTGCTCCGGGCCAGGAGCGCCGCCACCTCGTCCTCGCGGACCTCCACCATGCGCTGCGGATGCTCCATGACGGGCCGCGCGAGCGCGTGCGCCAGGCCGCGCTCCTCCCGGTCCAGGAGGCCCCGCACGGTCCGCAGCGCCCGGTCCCGCAGCCCGCGCACCCGGTCCAGCTCCTCGCCGACGTCCGGGACGACCTTCTTGGCCGCGTCCGTCGGCGTCGAGGCGCGCAGGTCGGCCACCAGGTCCAGCAGCGGGGAGTCCGGCTCGTGCCCGATCGCGGACACCACCGGCGTACGGCAGCCGGCCACCGTGCGGATCAGCTGCTCGTCCGAGAACGGCAGCAGGTCCTCGACGCTGCCGCCGCCCCGGGCCACGATGATCACGTCCACGTCCTCGTGCGCGTCCAGTTCCTCGACCGCCCGGACGACCTGCGGGACCGCCTTCACGCCCTGCACCGCGACGTTCCGCACCTCGAAGCGGACGGCCGGCCAGCGGCGGCGCGCGTTCTCCAGGACGTCCCGCTCGGCCGCCGACGCCCGGCCGCAGACCAGGCCCACGAGGTGCGGCAGGAACGGCAGCGGCTTCTTCCGGTCGAGGGCGAACAGCCCCTCCGAGGCCAGGCTCCGCTTCAGCTGTTCGAGCCGGGCGAGCAGCTCGCCGATCCCGACCGGCTTGATCTCCACCGCCCGCAGCGACAGCTGTCCGCGCGGCGCGTACCACTCGGGCTTGGCGTGCACGACGACCCGGGCGCCCTCCGAGACGACGTCCGCGACCGCGTCGAAGACCTTGCGGTAGCAGGTGACGCCGATGGAGATGTCGTGCGAGGGATCCCGCAGCGTCAGGAAGACGACCCCGGCGCCGGGGCGCCGCGACAGCTGCGTGATCTGCCCCTCGACCCAGATCACCCCGAGCCGGTCGATCCACCCCCCGATGAGCCGGGAGACCTCACCGACGGGAAGCGGTGCTTCGGCGGACGTAGTCAGAGCCATGGACCGAGCGTAACCGCGCGGTACGACAACGTCAGGGGCGCGCGGCGGCCGCCCGGCCCGCCGGAGAGCTCCGGGCGGGGTCATGCGCGCGCGTGGAACGAGGGCGTCACGCGCGAGCGTGGAAGGAGGCATCACGCCCGTGTGTGGAAGCGGCGACACGCGCGCGTGCGCGGAAGGCTGCGGACGGCGGGAAAGGCCCACGCGCGCGTGGACGCGGCCCACGAGCGCCCGGGGCACCGCGTCTACGCGCGCGTGGACGTCCTCGTCGCGCCCTGGACGGCGAGGACGACGAGGCCCACCCCCAGCCACACCACCCCCACCACCTGCGCGGCGGCCGAGGCCTCGACGATCACCGCGATCAGGATCGCCGCGCCGACCACCGGCATCACGATGTGCTTGAACCAGTGCGGCGGCCCCTCCGCCCGCCGTACGGCGAACCAGCCCACCACGCTCGCGTGCAGCAGGACGAAGGCGGTCAGCGCGCCGACGTCGACCACCGAGACCAGGTGGTCGAGGCCGTCGTCCCGGCGCGCCGCCCACACCGCCGCGATCATCGTCACGGTCGCGGCCACCAGCAGCGCCACCCGGGGGACGCCGCCGTCGGTGCGGGCCAGCAGGTGCGGAAGGCGCCGGTCGCGGCCCATCGCGAACAGCAGCCTGCCGCCCGCCGCCTGCCCCGCGAGCGCCGCGAAGGCCGCGCCGATCGCCTTCGACACGGCCACCAGGTCGTGCAGCCAGCCGCCGACCGAGGCGTCCACGGCGTCGTAGAAGGCCGAGCCCTGCTTGGCCGGGTCGGCGGCGAGCTCGGCCGAGGAGACCGGTTCGAGGAGCGCCACCAGCCAGGTCTGGGCCACGAACAGGACGCCCGCGAGGGCCAGACAGAACAGCACCGCCCGCGCCACCTTCCGGGAGCCTCCCGTGACCTCCTCCGCGAAGGAGGCGATCGCGTCGAAGCCCAGGTACGACAGGACGGCCACCGAGACCGCGCCCACCACCGCGGCGAGCGAGAACGAGGTGTCGCCGGTGAGCGGCGACCACCCGTCGCGCAGCGCCCCGTCCCGTACGAGCACCACCACCGCCGACACGACGAAGACCAGCAGGACGACGATCTCCATCGCGAGCACCGCGAAGCCGACCCGGGCCGCCGCCCGCACGCCCCACAGGTTCAGCAACGTGGTGACCACCACGGCGATCCCGGTCCACACCCACCGGTCCACCTCCGGGACCAGCGCCTCCATCGCGATGCCGGCGAAGAGGTAGGCGACGGCCGGGATCAGCAGGTAGTCGAGCATCGCCATCCACCCGGCGATGAACCCCGGCCCCTCCCCGAGGCCCTTGCGCGCGTACGTGAAGACGGAGCCGGCCTGCGGCGCGACCCGCACCATCTGGGCGTAGCTGTACGCCGTGAACGCCATGGCGACGGTCGCCACGACGTACACCAGTGCGACGGCCCCGTGCGACTTGGCGTCGAGCGTCCCGAAGACGCCGACCGGCGCCATGGGGGCGATGAACAGCAGCCCGTACACGACAAGGTCGCGGAACCCCAGATTCCGACGGAGTCCCTCGTGGTCCGCCGCCTGCGTCTCCTGAGCCATGGCGCCAGTCTCGGCCACGGCGCCGCTCCAACCGCTCACCGACGCGGCCTTACGATGGGACGCATGACTGCAACGCCCGCGCCGACGCCCGATTCCGCCTCCGCGACGAACCGCCCGAAGCGTGTCCTGCTCGCCGCTCCCCGTGGCTACTGCGCGGGCGTGGACCGTGCCGTGATCGCCGTCGAGAAGGCCCTGGAGCAGTACGGGGCCCCGATCTACGTCCGGCACGAGATCGTCCACAACAAGTACGTGGTCCAGACGCTGGAGCGGAAGGGCGCGATCTTCGTCGACCAGGCGACCGAGGTGCCGCCGGGCAACATCGTGATGTTCTCCGCGCACGGCGTCGCCCCCACCGTCCACGAGGAGGCCCGCGTGGGCCGGCTCGCGACCATCGACGCCACCTGCCCGCTGGTCACCAAGGTCCACAAGGAAGCCGTCCGCTTCGCCAAGGAGGACTTCGACATCCTCCTCATCGGCCACGAGGGCCACGAGGAGGTCATCGGCACCTCCGGCGAGGCGCCCGACCACATCCAGCTGGTCGACGGCCCCGAGGACGTGGCCAAGGTCGAGGTCCGCGACCCCTCCCGGGTCGTCTGGCTCTCCCAGACCACGCTCTCGGTCGACGAGACGATGGAGACGGTCGACGCGCTGAAGGAGAAGTTCCCGCAGCTGATCTCCCCGCCGTCCGACGACATCTGCTACGCCACGCAGAACCGCCAGACCGCCATCAAGGAGCTCGCCGGCCAGGCCGAGCTGGTGATCGTCGTCGGCTCGAAGAACTCCTCCAACTCGATCCGCATGGTCGAGGTCGCCAAGCAGGCCGGCGTCCCCGCCGCGTACCTGGTCGACTTCGCCAGCGAGATCGACGAGGCCTGGCTGGAGGGCGTGACCAGCGTCGGCCTCTCCTCCGGCGCCTCCGTCCCGGACGTCCTGGTGCAGGAGGTCCTGGAGTGGCTCGCCGAGCGCGGCTACGCGGACGTGGAGATCGTCAAGACGGCGGACGAGTCCCTGACCTTCTCGCTGCCCAAGGAGCTCCGCAACAAGGACCTGCGGGCCGAGGCGGCGGCCCTGCTCGAAAACGAGTGACGCAGGGCTCCTGCCCGTAACGTATGGGTCCATGAACGTCTTCGGAGTGGACATCGGCGGCTCGGGCATCAAGGGCGCCCCCGTGGACCTGGGACGCGGAGCGCTCGCCGAGGAGCGCCACAAGGTACTGACCCCGCAGCCCGCCACACCCGACGGTGTGGCGGGCTGCGTCGCGGAGGTCGTGACGCACTTCGGCTGGACGGGACCGGTGGGGGTGACCTTCCCTGGCGTCGTGACCGGCTCCACCGTCCGTACGGCCGCCAACGTCGACAAGTCCTGGATCGGCGTCGACGCGGGCACCCTGATCAGCGACCGCCTCGGCGGGCTCCCGGTGACCGTCCTGAACGACGCGGACGCGGCCGGGGTCGCGGAGATGACCTTCGGCGCGGGCCGGGGCCGCAAGGGGACGGTGATCCTACTCACCCTCGGCACGGGCATCGGCTCCGCCGTCTTCGTCGACGGCCGGCTCGTCCCCAACACCGAGCTGGGCCACCTGGAGCTCAAGGGCCACGACGCGGAGACCCGGGCCTCGACCAGGGCCAAGGAGGACGAGGGCCTCACCTGGGAGCACTGGGCGACCAAGCGCCTGCGCAAGTACCTCGCGCACGTCGAGATGCTCTTCTCGCCCGAGCTGTTCATCATCGGCGGCGGCGTGAGCCGCAAGGCGGACAAGTTCCTGCCGCTGATCGAGGGCGTCCGCGCGAAGATCGTCCCGGCGGAGCTGCAGAACGACGCGGGGATCGTGGGGGCGGGAATGGCGGCGGGGACGGCGGCGAGGCTGGTCTGAGGGGCGGGGCCGGGGGACCGGGGCCGGATGGGGGTCCGGCGTCCGAGACCCCGGATCCGCCCCGACCGGCATCGGGACCCCGGATCCGCCCGGACCGGCATCGGGACCTCGGATCCGCCCGGATCCGGCTCAGGCCACCGGCCGGCTCAGGCCGCCGGCCGCCGTCCCGCAGCAGCAGCGGCAGCAGCGGCGGCGGCCGCAGCCCGCTGATGGCGCCGCCCCATGTCCCGCACCTTGCGGACGCTCGCGATGAGACCGGCGACGAGGGTGCCGCCGTAGAGCCAGCCGGCGTGCACGGCGAGGGCGGTCACGACGGCCATGGCCTGGCCGCCGAGGCCGCCCGTGCCGCCCGCGATGGGGACGACCCCGACGGCGAAGGCGATGGGGACGCCGATCGGGGCGGTGACCAGGTCGGCGGTCCGGACCCAGAGCGCGGTCAGGGCGCTGACCGGCAGGAACAGCAGCCCGTAGACGGCGGGGGAGCCGTCCAGGAGCAGCTGGTCGAGGAGACCGAGGGCCAGCATGACGGCGGAGGCGAAGAGCCCGGCGCCGAGCCCGGTGAGGCGGGGCGAGGGGAGCCGGCGCAGGGCGAGGACGACCGGCGGCACGGGCCGGCGCCCGGCGGGCCGCCCGGGCGCACGGACCGGCCCGCCGGCGACCGGGGCCCGCTCCACCCGGGCGCGGCCGGGCGCGCGGCCGGCTCTGCCGGTCACGCGGTAGACGGCCGCGCCCTCCACGAGAGCGCCGGGCGGTGCGACCGGCGGCGTGGTGGGGGTCTGCGGCCTTCGGCGGCCTTGCGGCTGACTTGTCCTGTGCTGCTCCACCTGACCAACGTAGGTCGGAAAGGGGCGGGAACCGGGTCCGGGACACGCCCTTTGGGTGACCTTGCCCCCGAGAACGACCGAAGGTCTCCGTCACTGGCCGGTTCGGCCCGCCCGTAAACTGGGGGATCGGCCCACCATCCACACTTCAGGAAGTCGCCACCGTGTCGCTCACGATCGGAATCGTCGGTCTGCCGAATGTCGGCAAGTCGACCCTGTTCAACGCCCTGACCAAGAACGACGTGCTGGCGGCCAACTACCCGTTCGCCACGATCGAGCCCAACGTCGGCGTCGTCGGTGTCCCCGACCCCCGCCTGGCCAAGCTCGCGGAGATCTTCGGCTCCCAGCGCATCCTCCCGGCGACGGTCGACTTCGTCGACATCGCCGGCATCGTGCGCGGCGCGAGCGAGGGCGAGGGCCTGGGCAACAAGTTCCTCGCGAACATCCGCGAGTCGGACGCGATCTGCCAGGTCATCCGCGCCTTCAAGGACGAGAACGTCGTCCACGTCGACGGCAAGGTCTCGCCGAAGGACGACATCGAGACGATCAACACCGAGCTGATCCTCGCCGACCTCCAGACCATCGAGAAGGTCCTTCCGCGCCTCCAGAAGGAGTCCCGGATCAAGAAGGACGTGGCGCCCAAGGTCGCCGCCGTCGAGGCCGCCCAGGCGATCCTGGAGAAGGGCGACACCCTCTTCTCGCAGGGCATCGTCCAGGGCTCGGAGAAGGCGGAGCTGCTGCACGACCTCCACCTCCTCACCACGAAGCCGTTCCTGTACGTCTTCAACGTGGACGAGGACGAGCTCACGGACGAGGCCTTCAAGGCCGAGCAGAGCGCCCTGGTCGCCCCGGCCGAGGCGATCTTCCTCAACGCCAAGCTGGAGGCGGACCTCGCCGAGCTCGACGAGGAGGACGCCATGGAGCTCCTCCAGTCCGTCGGCGCCGAGGAGCCCGGCCTCGCCACCCTCGCCCGCGTCGGCTTCGCCACCCTCGGTCTCCAGACCTACCTGACGGCCGGCCCGAAGGAATCCCGCGCCTGGACGATCAAGCAGGGCGCGACGGCCCCCGAGGCGGCCGGTGTCATCCACACCGACTTCCAGAAGGGCTTCATCAAGGCCGAGGTCATCTCCTTCGCCGACCTCGTCGAGACGGGCTCGGTCGCCGAGGCCCGCGCGGCCGGCAAGGCCCGCATGGAGGGCAAGGAGTACGTCATGCAGGACGGCGACGTCGTGGAGTTCCGCTTCAACGTCTGACCGCGCGCCCAGAGGCGGCCTGACCTGCGGCGATGCAGGTCAGGCCGTTGTGGTGTCCGCAGCAGTCCGCAGAACTTCAGCCTGGTGAGTCGTTCTCGGGTACAGAGACTGGTGTCGGCGGCCAGGGGGGCGGAAGCGGCCAGTACTCGCGCAAAGCCGGCTACAGCCGCCTGCAGTGGGCGCTGCCGGAGTAGCAGACCTCGCCGGCCAGGAGCAGGTCGCCGATGCGTGCCCGGAACCGTTCGCGGCGGTCGGCGCCGATCAGCCAGGCGGCGGTGAGGCGCGAGCGCCATTCGTACCCGAGGAGGGCTTCCAGCTCCTCGTCGGTGATCGCGGCGGCGTCATTGAGCAGGTGCCGGGTGAAGCGGGTGGTGTGCCACCACCGGGGGCCCAGGAACCGCCCGCCGTTCAGTACGAGGTAGCGCGGGAGGCCCCCGTACGTCCTCGTCACGTAGCTCTCGACCACGTGGTCGTAGCCGATTTCGGCGGGGTGCTGGGACGGCATCGGTCACCTCTCCGGGTGCAGGTCGGTCCGGTCGATCCAAGTGGGGGCGACGAAGATGTCGTCGCCGACGGGGGCTTCGGAGGCTTCCGGCAGGGACCAGACGCGGGACTCCTCGACCAAGTGCTCCCAGGGAGCGGTCCAGTCGAGTTCCCAGTCCAGGCCGGTGTCGGAGACGCCGTACGTGCGGCCGGCGTCCACGCGCCAGAACTGGGAGTGGAGGATCACCTGGGCGTGGTCGCCCACCTCCTCGAAGACCTCGATGGCGGTCAGCTGACCGAAGCCGCCGAGGGAGGGCAGGCCGTCGATGACGGCGGGCATGGCGTCGGCGCCGATCCAGATCAGCTCCGTACGCGCGTCGTAGGACTCGACGGCCTTGCCGTCGAGCTGCTGGACGAGTGTCTCGATGTGGGAGGTCATGACGTGGAGTGGTTCCGGCGCCAGAAGGCGGGCAGCCACCAGCAGGGCACCGAGTGGTCGGCGGGCCATGGGGCGCGGTCCTCGGCCGCCCGGTCCTCGAAGGAGTCCCGTGCCAGGTCGATGGGGCGCCAGGCGGGGTCGAGGGGCTCGTCGTCGGCCGGAGGGCGGACGTAGCAGGCGCCGAACTCCTGGTAGTTGCGTTGGGCCTCGATCAGGGAGACCTTGTTCGCCCTGCCTGCCATGGTCGCCCCGGAAGGGACCGGACCCCGAGAAGCCGGCCGGGCCGGAGCGGCTCCGCTGCCCCGGCCCGGTCGACCGCCGTGTCCGGATAGCGACGGCGGAGGCGTGGGCGGGGAACGGCGGGGGCGGGCGGGCCTCTACCCACAAGTATCCTCGAAGGCCGGAGATGGGGGGCTTCAAGGACAGGGACCGCGGAGGTATCAGGTGGAGTTCAGGCTGCTCGGCTCCGTCGCGCTGGTGACGGAGGACAGGGACGTAGCCTTGGGGCCCGCCAAGCGGTCCAGCCTGTTGGCCATGTTGCTGCTGCGCCCCAACAGCGCAGTGAACGTCGGTCAGTTGATCGACGCCCTGTGGGAGGAGGAGCCGCCCACGCACGCCAAGACCGTCCTCCAGGGGCACGTCTCGCGGCTGCGGGCGCTGCTCGCCGAGCACGAGGCCGAGGCGTACGGGGTCGAGCTCGCGACGCAGGGTTCGGCGTACGTGCTCCGGATGCCCGAGTCGCTCGTGGACGCCCACCGCTTCGAGGAGCTCGTCGGTCTCGCCGGCGTCCAGCGCCGGCCCGCCGACGCGGTGCGGATGCTGCGGGAGGCGCTGTCGTACTGGCAGGGGCCCGCGCTCACCGGCACCGTGCACAGCCGGCCCCTCGAAGCCGCGGCGAGCGGTCTGGAGGAGATGCGGCTCGCCTCGGTGGAGGCGCTGGCGGAGGCGTACGGGCAGCTCGGCGAGCACGGCAGGGCCGCCGCCGTCCTGCGCACCGAGGCCGTCGCCCACCCGCTGCGCGAGTCCCTGGCCGCCGCGCTGATGCTGGCGCTCGCCCGCTCCGGCCGGCAGTCGGACGCGATCGACTGGTACCACAGGACCCGGCGGCTGCTCGCCGAGGAACTGGGCGTCGACCCCGGCGAGGCCCTCGGCGAGGCGTACGCGACGCTGCTCCGTTCCGCCGCGCCCGTCTCCGCGCCCCGTCCCGCCGTCGACGTCAGGGCCCCGGCGCCGGAGGGCCTGCCGCGGGCGCCGCGCGGCTTCACCGGCCGCGCGGCCGAGCTGGCCGCGCTCGACCGTGCCGTGCGCGCCGGGGACGGCCCCGTCTGCCTCGTCACCGGACCGGCCGGCGTCGGCAAGACCGCCTTCGCCGTCCACTGGGCCTACGAGCGGCGCGACGACTTCCCCGACGGGCGGCTCTTCGCCGACCTGCGCGGCTTCAGCGAGACCCCGGCGCCCGAGACGGCCGCCGTCCTGCGGGACTTCCTGCTCGCCCTCGGCGTCTCGCCGCAGCGGATCCCCGAGACCGTCGACGCGCGCGGGGCGCTGTTCCGCTCCCTGACCGCCGGACGCCGGCTGCTCGTCGTCCTCGACAACGCCCGCTCCTCCGAGCAGGTCCGGCCGCTGCTGCCCGGCGGCGACCACTGCGCCACCCTCGTCACCAGCCGCGACCGGCTCGGCGGCCTCATCGCCTCCGACGCCGCCCGCCCCGTGCCGCTCGGGCACCTCAAGGCGGCCGCCTCGGCCGCCCTGCTCACGAGCGTGCTCGGCGAGGAGCGGGTCGCCGCCGAACCGGCCGCCGCCACCCGGCTCGCCCGCCTCTGCGACGGACTGCCGCTCGCCCTCCGGGTGACGGCGGCCCGCCTGGCCGAGCGGCCGCAGTGGACGCTCGACGCGATGGTCGGCGAACTCGCCGACGAGCAGAGCCGGTTGGCGCTGCTCGACGTGGAGGACCGGGGCGTCTCCGCCGCGCTGCGCCTCACCGTGCAGCAGATCCCGGAGTCCGCCGCCCGGATGTTCCGCGCGATCGGCCTGCACACCGGCTCCGACCTGGACCGGTTCGCGGCGGGCGCGCTCGCCGGGACGACGCCCGGGCAGGCCTCCGCCGACCTGGACCGGCTCGCCGCCGCGCACCTGCTCACCGAGGCCGTCCCCGGCCGCTGGACGCCGCACGACCTGGTGCGCCTCTACGCGCGCCATCTCGCCCCGCAGGCCGACCCCGAGGGCCTGCCCCGGCTCCTCGACCACTACCTCTACACGGGCCTCGCGGCCGACGCCGCCGCCGAGCCCGGCTCGCAGCCCTGCTACTCGCTGCCCGCCGACGCCCGACGGCCCGCCGCGACACGGGAGTTCGAGGACCGTACGGCGGCACTCGACTGGTACGCGGCCGAGCGGCCCGCCCTGGAGGGCGCCGTCGCCGCCGCGGCCGCCCTCGGGATGCACGACCGGGCCTGGCGGCTCGCCCTCGTGCCGTGGCCGCTGATGCTCCGGCGCATCGGGGACGGCTGGACCCCGCTCCTGGAGGCCGGACTCGCCTCGGCCGAGGCGATCGGCGACCTCGACGCGCAGTCGCGCGCGCGTGCCCTGCTCGGCTGGATCCTGCACGAGGAGGGCCGGAGCGCCGAGGCCCTGGTCCACCTGGAGAAGGCGCCCGGACTGGCCGCCCGGGCCGGCGACCCGATCAGCGAGGCCATCGGGTACATCAACTACGCCGCCGTCCTGGACGCGACCGGCGAGCACGAGCGGGCCGGGCTGCTCATGCTGCACGCCGTCGACCTCGCCGACCGCACCGGCCACCCCTCCACCCAGGTGCTGACCCTCCAGCACCTGGCGGGCCACTGCCTGAAGGCGGAGGAGTACGAGGCGGCGCTCGCGCACACCCTTCGCGCCGGGGAACTGGTCTCACCCGACGCGGTGGTCGTCCGGGCCTCGCTGCAGATCACCCGGGGCGAGGCGCTGGCCGGCATCGGCCGGCTGGAAGAGGCGGCAGACCAGTTGGAACGGGCGATCGTCGCGGCCGACGCGGCCGGTTTCACCGAGGGTTCGGCGCGGGCCGCCGCGCATCTCTCGCGGCTGACAGCGAATCGTTAGCGGTACGCAAGCGGGACGGCAGCGCCGGCCGGGAAGCTGGATGCAGCACCGGGGAGAACAGTCCGGTGCCGCGGGGCGCGCGCATCGAGCGGACGCCCCGACCGACCGCGTCAACGGGGGAGAACCACCATGCGCAACCACCGCAAGAACACCGTCCTGGCCGCCGCCGCCATTGCCGCCCTCTCGCTGGGGCTGACCGCCTGCGGCGGCGGGGACGACGCCTCGGGCGCCAAGGACGCGGGGAGCGCGACCGCCTCCCCGTCCACCGCCGGTACGGGGGACGGCGGCACGGCCGGCGGCGCGACGGCGAACCAGACCGCCACGAAGGGCGGCTCCGGCTCCACGGGCGGGTCGGCCTCCGGCGGCTCCACGGCGGGCGGCTCCACCGCCTCCACGGGCTCCGCGGGCGGCTCGAAGGCCGGCTCCGGCACGGGCGGCTCCACCGGCTCCACCGGCGGGAAGAGCTCCGCCGCGGCCCCCGCCTGCGCCTACGGCGACATCAAGGTCACGGCGGCGAAGGCGGACGAGGTCCCGACCGAGCACATCACCCTCACCGCCACCAACACCTCCGGCCGCTCGTGCACCCTGCTCGAGTACCCGCTCATCGCCTTCGGCCCGATCCAGACCGCCAAGGACGTCCCGGCCGTCGCGAAGAGCAAGCCGGCCGCGCCGGTCGTCCTGAAGCCCGGCGCGCCCGCCTACGCGAACGTGCGGATCGCGCTCGGCGGCGCCCACGAGGACAACAAGGTCGTGAACGAGTTCAACGTGAACCTCTTCGCCGCCCAGGGCCCGGCCGAGGGCAGCATCGTCGTCAAGGCCCCCGCCGGCGGCCTGGCGGTCGACGAGGCCGCCGCGAAGACGGGTTACTGGACGTACGAGCTCCGCAACGGCGCCGACGAGTTCTGATCCCTCGCCGGAGGTTCCGGTCGCGGGACGGGTGCCGGTCCGCGCCGAGCTCCGGTCACGGCGCGAGGCCGGTCTTCGCGCCCGCCCCGCACAGCGGCACCACCGTGAGGCCGGGACGGGGCGGAGCCGCGTCCACCGCGGCCCAGCAGGCCACGCCGGTCGCCTCGACGAACAGGCCCCGGCGGGCCAGGTCCCTCTGGGCCGTACGGATCTGGTCCTCCGTCACCGTCAGGAACGTGCCGCCCGTCGCGCGGACCGCCCGCAGGATCTGGCGGGCGCGCGGCGGCGCCGGGATCGCGATGCCCTCGGCGAGGGTGGGACGGGCGGCGGCCCGACCGGAGAGGTCCTCCGCGCCCGCGTGGAAGGCCTCGGCCAGCGGGGACACGGCCGCCGCCTGGACGGCGACCAGGGCGGGCCGGGTGTCGACGAGGCCGTGGCGGTGCAGCTCGTCGAGGGCGAGGGCGGCGCCGAGGAGCAGGGTGCCGTTGCCGACGGGGACGACGATCGTGTCCGGGAGGCGCCCGCCGAGCTCCTCCCACAGCTCGTACACATAGGTCTTGGTGCCGTGCAGGAAGTACGGGTTGTACACGTGCGAGGCGTAGAAGACGCCCGGCTCGTCGGCGGCCTCGCGCGCCGCCCGGGCCGTCGCCTCGCGGTCGCCGGGCACCTCGACGACCCGGGCCCCGTGGGCCCGGATCTGCTCCAGCTTCTTGGGTGACGTGCCCTCGGGGACGTACACGACGCAGTCGAGCCCGGCCCGCGCGCCGTACGCCGCGATCGCCGTGCCCGCGTTGCCGCTGCTGTCGGCGAGGACCGTGCGGGGCTCCAGTCGGCGGGCGTGCGCGGCGAGCATCACGGCGCCCCGGTCCTTGAAGGACAGGGTCGGCATGAGGAAGTCGAGTTTGGCCGAAACCGAGTCGGTGAGGCGGACGAGCGGGGTGCGGCCCTCGCCGAGGCTCACCTCGGGCCCGTACGGGAGCGGAGGCAGTGCCTCCGTGTAACGCCACAATGAATTCACGCGTGAGGCGAGTGACGGGAGGGAGACCGGCGCACTCGTGAACGCGAGGTCCCAGGGGCCGCGGCACCGCGGACAACACCAGGTGAGGGCGTCGGTGGGGGACTGGATCCGGCAGCGGGGGCACTCGTAGGCGGTCATGGGGGGCAGCATGTCAGCCGTGTGGCACGGGCGTTGCGGAGCTGTGGGGACCCTTGTGGGATTCCTATGGATCAGACAATCTTTCGCTCGGCAGCCGGACGTTCGGGACGGCGCGGGCCCTCCGCGTCGTATTGACATGTCCATGCCGTAATCGCGTGTCGTGCTCCTGCCTTTCCCCCCACGAGGAGGACCCCCACATGTCAGTGATGCGTACACCGCGTCGCCGGACGGCCACCGCCGCGGCCGTCGCCGTCGCCGCCCTCGCGCTCGGCTCCCTCACCGCCCTCCCGGCGGCCGCCGCGCCGACCGCCCCCGAAGGCGTCATCGAGAACGCCGGCGCCGAGGGCACCGTCCCGGGCAGCTACATCGTCACCCTCGACGAGTCCACGCAGGCGGAGACCGCCCGGGGCCGGGCCGTCGCCGCCAAGTTCGGCGCGAAGATCAAGCGGACCTACACCACGGCGGTCAACGGCTACTCCGTCGAGCTCTCCGAGGCGCAGGCGCGGAAGCTGGCGGCCGACCCGGCGGTGAAGTCCGTCGTCCAGAACCGCGTCTTCCACGTCGACGGCACCCAGCCCTCCCCGCCCTCCTGGGGCCTGGACCGGATCGACCAGAAGGCCCTTCCGCTGAACCAGAGCTACACCTACCCGGACTCCGCGGGCCAGGGCGTCACGGCGTACATCATCGACACCGGCGTCCGCATCACCCACACCGACTTCGGCGGCCGCGCCTCCTACGGCTACGACGCCATCGACAACGACAACACCGCCCAGGACGGCCACGGCCACGGCACCCACGTCGCCGGCACCGTCGCGGGCACCTCGTACGGCGTCGCGAAGAAGGCGAAGATCGTCGGCGTCCGCGTCCTCGACAACTCCGGCTCCGGCACGACCGAGCAGGTCGTCGCCGGCATCGACTGGGTGACGCAGCACGCCGTCAAGCCGGCCGTCGCCAACATGAGCCTCGGCGGCGGCGTCGACTCCGTCCTCGACGACGCCGTCCGCAACTCGATCGCCTCCGGCATCACCTACGCGGTCGCCGCCGGCAACGAGACCGACAACGCCGCCAACCACTCGCCCGCGCGCGTGGCCGAGGCCATCACCGTCGGCGCCACCACGTCGAGCGACGCCAAGGCCAGCTACTCCAACTACGGCAGCGGCCTCGACCTCTTCGCCCCGGGCTCCTCCATCACCTCGTCCTGGGGCACCGGCGACACCGCCACCAACACCATCTCCGGCACGTCGATGGCGACCCCGCACGTCGCCGGCGCCGCCGCCCTCTACCTGGCGGACAACCCGACGGCGACCCCGGCGCAGGTCTCCACGGCCCTGACGGCCGCCGCCACCCCGAACGTCGTCACCAGCCCCGGCACCGGCTCCCCGAACAAGCTGCTGTACGTCGGCGGCGGCACCACCCCGCCGCCCACCGGCCCGAAGTTCGAGAACACCACGGACTACGCGATCAACGACAACGCGACCGTCGAGTCCCCGGTCACCGTCAGCGGCGTCACGGGCAACGCCCCCGCCGCCCTCCAGGTGCCCGTGAACATCGTCCACACCTACATCGGTGACCTCCAGGTCCAGCTGATCGCCCCCGACGGCACGGCGTACACGCTGAAGGCCTTCGGCACCGGCGGCAGCGCGGACAACATCAACACCACGTACACCGTGAACGCCTCCTCGGAGGTCGCCAACGGCACGTGGAAGCTGCGGGTCACGGACAACGCGTCCCTCGACACCGGGAAGATCGACTCCTGGGCCCTGCAGTTCTGAGTCCGGTCCGACGCGGTTCGGGCCCGGCCCGATCCGATGCGTGAGGGGCGGTCGTCTCATGACGGCCGCCCCGTTCCGCACGCCGGGTCCCGAGTGATCACCCCCTCCGCCCGCCGCGTACGATGCGCGCCCGAGCGTTTGTTCGCATCGCCCGTCCGCAACAGGAGCCCGTACTCGTGGAGCCGAGCCAGCCGACCCCGCCGACCCCACCTCCCCCCGGCGGCCCGCGGCCCGGGGGGTGGGCCGCCCCCGGGCCGTACACCTCGCCCGGAATGCCGTACGCGGCCGGCCCCTACGGCGGCCCGCCCGGGGGGCCGGGAGCCGTCCCGTACGGGCAGCCGCCGCGACGCTCCACCAACGGCCTCGCCATCGGCTCCCTCGTCTCCGGCATCGTCTGCTGCCTCCCGCCCCTCGGTCTGGTCCTCGGCCTCGTCGCCCTCCCGCAGATCAGGAAGAAGGAGCAGGCGGGCAAGGGGCTCGCGATCGCCGGCATCGTGCTCTCCGCCGTCAGCTCCCTGCTGGTCGTCGTCGGCTTCGCGAGCGGCGGTTTCAGCGCGGCGTGGAACGGCTTCCAGAAGGGCGTGGACGAGGCCTCCCGCTCCAGGTCCCCGTACGCGCTGCGTACGGGACAGTGCTTCACCGACGCGAGCAAGGGGGAGGAGTACGCGACGGACGTGAAGGCCGTCGACTGCGCCCGCCCGCACGACGGCGAGGTCACCGGGGACTTCAAGGTGACCGGCTTCGACAAGTGGCCCGGCGACGAGACGATCGACAAGCTCGCCGAGACGCGCTGCGAGGCGATCAACTCGGCCTACGCGATGGACACCTGGAAGGTCCCCGAGGACGTCTGGACCTACTCCTACCAGCCCACCAGCCGGAGTTGGCGCTTCGGCGACCGGGCGGTGACCTGCGTGCTCGCCAGTGAGAAGAAGCGGTTCAGCGGCTCGGTGCGTTCCGACAGCCTCACCTTGAACGCGGATCAGATGTCCTTCCTGATGGCCGTCAACCCGATCGAGAAGGCCGTCTACGAGGAGCCGGAGGACGACCCGGACGAGGACTTCGCCTCCAACAGGGAGTGGGCCGGGGAGGTGCTGAAGGCGATCGACGCGGCGCGTGCGGGCCTCAAGGGGCGCCCCTGGCCCGGCACGTCCGAGGCCGAGGTCGCGGCGCTCGGCAAGGAGCTCGACACGGCCTCGAAGCGCTGGGGCGAGCTGGCGACGGCGGCCGACGCGGACGCCTACTGGGAGGCGTACGACGCCGCCTGGGACGTCCTTCCCGAGGACCTGGGCGCCGACGCGCGGACCGCGCTCGGTCTGACGGGCACGCCGCCGGCGGGCGAGGGCACCCAGGCCTGAGCCGGAGCCGTCCGCACGGGGCGGAGGTACGGGAACGGGGCCGGGTCTCCTCCGCCGGGAGGCCCGGCCCCGCCGCGTGCGGACCGGACGGTGCTCCGGGGACGGCGGCCCGTGACCGACCGCCGTCCCCGGGCCCGGCACGCGCGGTGCCGGGCGTGCCGGGCAGAATTTATTGGTCTGGACCAATGGGGGTCAAGGGGTTTGAGCGGGATCCCGGGGGTCTCCTGGAGGTCTCGGGGATCCCCGGGAGACCTTCAGGGGTGACCGCCGGTAGCCGGGATTGTCATCACTTCGAGTGAAACTCTGGCCCATGCTTGCGGATGGCGACCGTGGGTTGTCAGGCTGTAGCTGTCAGTCAACCTGAGGGGAGTGTCCAGTGACGTTCGGTGAGCAGCCCGCCTACCTGCGCGTGGCGAGCGATCTGCGGGAGAAGATCGCCAACGGCTCGCTTCCACCGCATACCCGCCTCCCCTCGCAGGCACGCATCCGCGAGGAGTACGGGGTGTCGGACACCGTCGCGCTGGAAGCCCGCAAGGTGCTCATGGCGGAGGGGCTCGTGGAGGGGCGGTCGGGGTCGGGGACCTATGTGCGCGAGCGTCCCGTGCCCCGGCGCATCGCCCGCTCCGGCTACCGCCCCGCGTCCGGCGCCAGCCCCTTCCGTCAGGAACAGGCCGCCGAAGGGGCCCGCGGCACCTGGGAGTCGAGCAGCGAGCAGGAGCCGGCGAGCGTCGAGGTGGCCGAGCGGCTCGGCATCGAGCCGGGGGAGCGGGTGATGCGCACGCGGTACGTGTACCGGGACGGGGGCGAGCCCATGATGGTCTCCACCTCCTGGGAGCCCCTCGCCGTCACCGGCCGGACGCCCGTCATGCTGCCCGAGGAGGGCCCCCTGGGCGGCTGCGGCGTCGTCGAGCGCATGGCGGCCATCGACGTGGTCGTGGACAACGTGGTGGAGGAGGTGGGGGCCAGACCCGGCCTCGCGGAGGAGCTCCTCGCCCTCGGCGGGGTGCCGGGGCACGTGGTCATGGTCGTGGAGCGCACGTACTACGCCTCGGGCCGCGCCGTGGAGACGGCCGACGTCGTCGTCCCGGCCGACCGCTACCGCCTCACGTACCACCTGCCGGTGCGCTGACCCGCGCCGCCCGCCCGGGCGGCGCCCGCGCGCAGGTGACGGGCGGTCGGTTCCCGGGGCGGGGCGGGGCGGTGACGGTGGGCCGTCGGCCTCCGTGGCGGGGTGGAGACGGCGGCTCCTGCGGCCGAGCGGGGTCGACGAGCGTTCGGCCCCCGGATCGTGCCACGACGACGGGCCGTCAGCCGCACTGCCCCATGGCGACCGCGCACCGCCCCGACGGCCGTCACGAGCCGCCCTTCCGCGCCCCTTCCGCGACCCGACGCACGCCCGACACTGACGCGGTGTCCGTCGCCGGCGACGCGACCGGCGGCGACACGGTGTCCGGCGCCGCCCCCCGTACCAGCCGTCCCCTCCCCCCGTATCAGCCGTCCCCTCCCGTTACCTTCTTCGTGGCTCCGCAATGGGGCTACCGGCCTTCGGGTCCGGCATGACTTCCCCCTCCTGTTGTTGATGATCCGGGGGGTGGTGTCACCGGCCCCGGAGGCATCGACGGACCGCTGATGAGGGGCTTGAGCACCGGCTTCACCCAAGGCCGGAAGAGCTCTCCGTAACGTGGATGTGGCAGCTCGGTGCCCAGGCAAGGCCGGACGAAAGCGTGATGGAGGGGCCTGCACGTGATCGACACCGGCGACATCGACGTCTTCCTCGGCCTGGACGTCGGCAAGGGCGAACACCACGCCACCGCCGTCACACCGGCCGGAAAGAAAGCCTTCGACAAACGCCTGCCCAACACCGAACCCAAGCTCCGCGAACTCTTCGCAAAACTCCAGGCCAAGCACGGAACGGTGCTGGTTGTGGTCGACCAGCCGGCCTCAATCGGCGCCCTGCCGCTCGCGGTCGCCCGGGACATGGGCTGCCCGGTCGCCTATCTGCCAGGACTGACGATGCGACGGATCGCCGACCTCTACCCCGGCGAGGCCAAAACGGACGCGAAGGACGCGTTCATCATCGCCGACGCCGCCCGCGCGATGCCGCACACGCTGCGGGCCATCGACGGCGAGGACGAGACGATCGCCGAGCTGGAGATGATCGTCGGCTTCGACGACGACCTGGCCGGCGAGGCCACCCGCGTCGCGAACCGGCTCCACGGCCTGCTGACCCAGATCCACCCGTCGCTGGAACGGGTGCTGGGACCGCGGCTGCAGCATCCAGCCGTCCTCACGCTGCTGGAACGGTTCGGCTCCCCGGCCCAGATCCGCAAGGCCGGCCGTCGACGGCTGATAACCCTGCTGAGACCGAAGGCCCCGCGGATGGCCGAGCGGCTGGTCGAGGACATCTTCGACGCCCTGGACGAGCAGACCGTGACCGTCCCGGGCACGGAGGCGGCCGCGCTGATCGTCCCGAGCCTGGCCGGATCGCTCACGTCCGTGCTCGACCAGCGGAAACTGCTGGCCGGGCGGATCGAGGAATTGCTGGAGGCCCACCCTCTTTCCAAGGTCCTGACCTCGATGCCGGGAGTCGGCGTCAGGACCGGAGCCAGGATCCTGATCGAGGTCGGCGACGGCAGCACCTTCCCGACCGCCGGCCACCTCGCCGCCTACGCCGGACTCGCACCCGCGACCCGGAGCTCAGGCTCCTCGATCCGCGGCGAACAACCCTCCCGGAGAGGAAACAAGCAGCTCAAACGGGCCTTCTTCCTCTCCGCGTTCGCAGCCCTGGGTGACCCGGCATCCCGGGCCTACTACGACAAGAAGATCGCCCAGGGCAAGCACCACACCCAGGCCCTGCTCTGCCT